>NZ_JBEXOV010000009.1:0-140307 GCF_040611715.1 Streptomyces sp. NPDC006544
CGCAGATGGTGTTGGTGTGCTGTTTGGGGGGCGCCCAGGCCCCCCGGGCGAGCGCGCGGGCGGGGGGGGCGCCGGCCGGGCCCGGCCCGCCCGCCCGGTCCGCGCCGCCGACCGCCAGGACCGGCGCCGTCGGCGAGGTGTGCCGGTGACCGCAGGGATCGAAGACCAGGACCACCGGCCGGCCCGGGCGCTGACGCCAGGAGATGCGTTCCGGTGCGCCGTCGCACACCGGGCAGCAGGGCAGCGCGCCGCTCTCCGGCCGGCAGTCGGGGGCGGCCGCGAGCGGCGTGGAGTGCGGATCGCGCATGGAGACTCCCTGGTCGTGCGGCGGGGCTGCTCGCACTGTGCCATGGACGGACCCCTGTCCGCACGGGTGAATCCGCCCGGGTTCCGGCTGGTCAGCGCCGCCGTACGCAGGTGGCCGGCGCGCGAAGGACCGTAAGGGGTCCTTCGCGCGCCGGCCACCTGTCACCACGCGCCCCGGTCACGAACCCGCTCGGGCCCGGACCCGGCTCACGCCAGCTTGTCGACCTCGGGGTGCTCGGTCAGCCAGGTGCGCACGGCCTCCTGCTCCTTGCCCTTGCCCGACTCCTGGATCTCCGCTTCCAGACCGGTCAGCTGGGCCTCGGTCAGCTTGAACGAGGAGAGCCACTGGGCGATCTTCGGCTCGTCCTCGGCAAAGCCCTTGCGGGCGATGTTGTGGATGCCGTCACCCTGGCCCCATACGCCCTTCGGGTCCGCGAGCTTCGTCAAGTCGTAGGTGGAGTAGGCCCAGTGCGGCGACCACAGCACGACCGCGACGGGCTCCTTCTTCTCGTACGCGCGCTTCAGTTCGGCGAGCATGCCCGGGGTCGAGCCGTCGACGACCTTGTACTCCCCGTCGAGGCCGTACTCCTGGAGGACCTTGTCGTTCAGGATCCCCATCGCGCCCGCGCTGGGCTCGATGCCGATGATCCGGCCCTTGAACTCCCCGCCCTTGCCCTTCAGATCGGCGAGGGACTTCACGTCCTTCATGTAGGACGGGACGGACAGCTCCAGGGAGGTGGGTCCGTACCAGGAGCCGAGGTCGTCGAGCTCGTTCCCGTACTTCTTCCAGTACTCGGCCTGCGTCACCGGCAGCCAGGAGTCGGTCTGGAAGTCGACCTGGCCTCCCGCGAGCCCCGTGTAGAGCGCGCCGAGCTCCAGCTGCCGGGCGTCGACCTCGTACCCGCGGCGCTCGAGGAGCTCCTTCCAGAGGAAGGTCGACGCGATGCCCTCGTCCCACGGGATGTAGCCGATGCTGACCTTGCGGCCCTTGCCGATGTTCGCGGCGCCGGCCCCGGCGGCCGCGTTGACCTGCGACTTCCCGGAGTCTCCGAAGACTCCGAGGCCGCCGGCGACCAGGGACAGCACCACGGCCGAGGCCACGGCGAAGACGGGCTGCGGACGGTGGCTCCACACCTTGGCGGTGCCGGTGGCGGCGGAGCGCGCCTTGGCGAGGGCGCGGCGGCCGAGCGGGGAGACCTGGCGGCCGAGCGCCCCGGTCATGCGGTCCAGGTACATGGCGAGGATGACGATGGAGATGCCCGCCTCGAAGCCGAGGCCGATGTCCACGCTGCCGATGGCGCGGTAGACGGCGCCGCCGAGGCCGCCGCCGCCGACCATGCCGGCGATGACGACCATGGACAGGCCGAGCATGATGACCTGGTTGATGCCCGCCATGATCGTGGGCAGGGCCAGCGGGAGCTGGACCCGTACGAGGGTGTCGCGCGGGGTGGTGCCGAACGCCTCGGCGGCCTCCACGAGTTCGGCGTCGACCTGCCGGATGCCGAGCTCGGTCATCCGGACGCCGGGGGC
Organism: Streptomyces sp. NPDC006544; assembly: GCF_040611715.1. NCBI lineage: Bacteria > Bacillati > Actinomycetota > Actinomycetes > Kitasatosporales > Streptomycetaceae > Streptomyces > Streptomyces sp. NPDC006544. The sequence continues at coordinate 1,837 of NZ_JBEXOV010000009.1, forward strand.
CAGCGAGAAGATGATCGTGGCGATGATGCCGGGGACCACGCCGACCCCGAAGAAGATGATGCCGGGGATCAGATAGACCATGGCCGGCATGGTCTGCATGAAGTCCAGTACGGGTTTCAGCACGGCGCTGACCCGGTCGGAGCGTGAGGCCCAGATGCCCAGCGGGATCGCGAAGAGCAGCGTGACCAGGGTGGCGACCACGACCAGTGCGAGCGTGGACATGGCGTCGGGCCACAGCCCGACGGAGTCGACGAGCGCGAAGCCGGCGAAGGCGAGCAGCGCGGCGAGCAGCCCGCGCAGCCACCACGCGGCCACGGCCAGTACGCCGGCCAGGAGCAGCGGGTTCGGCGCGGACAGCACGGCTTCGATGCCGTCGTAGAGCCCGGTGACGACGGAGCTGATGGCGTCGAACAGCCAGGACAGGTGGCTCTGGAGGAAGTCGACACCGCTGTCGACCCAGGCGCCGAGGTGCAGGCGGGGCATCACGCGGCCACCTCTTCGCAGTGCAGGGGGGATCGTCGCTCGTCGCCGATGAAGGCGACCAGGCGGTCCTGCGGGACCGAGCCGACGACGGCGCCGTCCGCGTCGGTGACGCGGACGGGATGCGGGACGCGGGCGCTGACGGCGCACAGGTCGGCGAGCGGGGTGTCGGCGTCGACGGTGGGGCAGTCACAGACGGCCCGGTCCCCCGCGTCGTCCGTCATGACGGCGTCGGCCGTGAGCACGCGCGAGCGGTCCACGTCCTGGATGAAGGAGGCGACGTAGTCGTCGGCGGGACGGGTGAGGATGTCCTCGGCCGTGCCCTGCTGGACGATGCGGCCGTCGCGCATGACGGCGATGCCGTCGCCGAGCCGCATCGCCTCGTTGAGGTCGTGGGTGATGAACACGATGGTCTTGCCCAGGCGTTGCTGGAGTTCGAGCAGCTGGTCCTGCATGTCCCTGCGGATCAGCGGGTCGAGCGCGCTGAAGGACTCGTCCATCAGCAGCAGTTCGGCGTCGGTGGCCAGGGCGCGGGCCAGGCCCACGCGCTGCTGCATGCCGCCGGAGAGCTCGTCGGGCCAGGACTTCTCCCAGCCGCCGAGCCCGCACAGCGCGAGCGCCTCGGCGGCCCGCCGTTCGCGCTCGGCCCGGGGGACGCCCTGGACCTCGAGGCCGTAGCCGGCGTTCTCCAGGACACTTCGGTGCGGAAACAGCGCGAAGTGCTGGAAGACCATGCTGATCTTGGTGGAGCGAACCCGGCGCAGCTCGCGCGCGGAGAGCGCGGTGAGGTCCTCGCCGTCGAAGAGGATGCGTCCCGCGGTGGGCTCCAGCAGTCCGTTGAGCATGCGCAGCAAGGTGGACTTGCCCGATCCCGACAGACCCATGACGACGAAGATCTGGCCGGGCTCGACGCGGAAGGAGGCGTCGATCACCGCGGCGGTCGTACCCTCGGCGCGCAACCGGTCGCGGTCGGTGGCGCCGCTCTCGAGCGCGCCCACCGCCTTCGCGACGGCCGGGCCGTTGTCGGGTCCTTTGCCGAACACCTTGTACACGTGCTCGGCTATGAGCGTGGACACATACACCTCACGGGTCGTACGGGGGACGGCCCACCGGCGTGGCATACGTGCGGCCGGCGGGCCATGGAGCGCGACGGGATCCGCCCGTCGCCCGCGCTTCGGCCGTGTCGGCCGGCGGACGGGTCCGCTCCAGGGCCGCTACTGCCCTGCATTAACCCGCGCAAACAGTGAAGTGAGTCATGTCACTTGGGTACGCCGCCGCCCGCGCCCCGGGACGCACCCTCCGGGCCTGATTCCGCTTCCTGCGCGGCCCCCGCTCCGTCCTGGTCCGCGTCGGCCAGCATGGAGGTCCTCAGATGCGCGAGGACCCGGGTCAGCAGACGCGAGACCTTCATCTGCGAGATGCCGAGGGCGGCGCCGATCTGGGCCTGGGTGAGCTCCTCGCCGAAGCGCATGGACAGCATGCGGCGCTCCTGGTCGCTGAGCTGTTCCAGCAGCGGTGCCAGGCTCTGGATGTTCTCGACGTGCTCGAGGGCGGGTTCCTCCGCTCCCATGGTGTCGGCGAGGGAGTGGCCGTCGGTGCGGCCGTCGCCGTGGTCTGCCTGGAGGGCGTCGAGGGAGCCGCTGGTGTGGCCGTTGGAGGCGACGATGCCCTCGATGACCTCCTCCTCGGTGAGGTCGAGGTGTGCGGCGAGGTCCGCGACCGTCGGCGGCCGGTCGAGGAGCGCGGTCAGGCCCTCCTTCGCCTTCGCGAGGTCGATGCGCAGCTCCTGGAGCCGGCGGGGGACGCGGACGGCCCAGCTGGTGTCGCGGAAGTGCCGCTTGATCTCGCCCCTGATGTACGGCATCGCGAGGGAGGAGAACTCGATCTCCCGGTCCGGGTCGAACCGGTCGATGGCCTTGATCAGGCCGATCGTGCCGACCTGGAGGAGGTCTTCGAGGTCGCCGCCGTCGCTGCGGCTGCGGAAGGGGCGGATGGCGAACTGGACGAGCGAGACGTTCATCTCGACGAGCGTGTCGCGGACGTAGCGGTGCTCAGCGGTGCCTTCGGTGGTTTCGCGCAGCCGTCGGAAGAACAGTCTCGACAGCTCGCGCGCGTCCGCCGGGGCCACCTCGCGGGGTTCGTCGATCCGGGGCAGGGGGACGGACGGTGCGGGGCCGGTCGACGGCTCGGCGGCCGCGCGGGCGGCTGGGCCGGCGAGCGGTCCGGTGCGGGGGCCGGCGGTATGGGAGAACTGTGCGGGGATCAGCATGGTGTCGCTCCTTGGGCTGGTCGGCTTGCGGCGCGTGACCTTGATGGTCGTCCACCTTAGCCGGTTCCGCATTCCATCCCCAGCCCCGGCTCCGCATCCCAACCGGCCGGGCCCGGGCCACATTTGTTGCCCGCTCCCGTTCCGGTTGCACATCAGCCGGGCGCGCTGAGCGCGGTGAGTCGTCGGTCACTCCCCCACGGCGGCGCGGGGAAATGCGGCGTCCGCGGCGGTGCATGTGGCCGAGGTCACGGCCCTTTCGCGTCGCCCGCCCGGGGAGAGGGAGGGGAGAGGAGGGACCCCCCGTCCGCGCCGCGCTCGCACGGTTCCCCCCGTCTGTGAGCTCGGTCTCGCACCGGGCCCACCTGTACGTATAAGGATTCTGTTGGGGTGACCTGGGAGGGTTCGGCGGAGAAAGACCCCAGGGCGGGAGGCTCGGTTCCCCCTCTTGCGCCCCATCGCCCCCGGTACCCCCGGGCGTCACCCCGGCACCCTTGTGGGAAGGGCGTCCCCGGCAGCTACCTCGTCGTCCTCGATCCGGCCCGCGCACAGGCCCGTACGGCGTCCGGCCCGTCCCTCCTCGCACGGTACGTCGGGACGGTCCGGCACACGTACGGCTCCGCACTGAGCGGCTTCTCCGCCCGGATGACCGAGCGCCAGGCCCGGCGGCTCGCCGCCGACCCGGCGGTCGCCCAGGTCGCGCAGAACCGCACGCTGCGGCTCGACTCCACCCAGCCGGGCCCGCCGTCGTGGGGCGTGGACCGGGTCGACCAGCGCCGGCTGCCGCTGGACGAGGCGTATACGTACCCGAGTTCGTCGGGACAGGGCGTGACCGCCTACGTCATCGACACCGGGATCAACATCGGCCACCAGGACTTCGGCGGGCGCGCCTCCTACGGCTACGACGCGATCGACGACGACTTCGAGGCCGAGGTCGAGCACGGGCACGGCACGCACGTCGCCGGGACCGTCGCCGGCACCACCTTCGGGGTGGCCAAACAGGCGAAGGTGGTGGCCGTCCGGGTGCTCGACCGGTCCGGGGAGGGCACGACCGAGCAGGTGGTCGCCGGGATCGACTGGGTGACCCGCAGCGCGGTGAAGCCGGCCGTCGCGAACATGAGCCTGGGCGGGGATCCGGACGACGTCCTGGACGCGGCCGTGCGCGGCTCCATCGCCTCCGGGATCACCTACGTGGTGGCCGCGGGCAACCAGGGCATGGACGCCTCGGGGCACTCGCCGGCCCGGGTCTCCCAGGCCCTGACGGTCGGGGCGGCCAACGATCACGACGCCCGCTCCTCCTACTCCAACTTCGGCCCCGGACCTGTTCGCCCCCGGCGACCACATCACCTCGGCCGTCTACTGGGACGAGGAATGGAGCACCGTCATGTCCGGCACCTCGATGGCCACCCCGCACGTGACCGGTGCGGCGGCGCTCTACCTCTCGGACCACCGCACCGCCACCCCGCCCCAGGTGGCGGCCGCCCTGACGGCGTCGGCCTCCACCGGCGCCGTGCTCGACGCCGGACCGGGCTCGCCCGACCGCGCCCTCTACGTGGGCAGCACCCCGAACCGGGTGCCCGGCAAGCGTTTCGCGAACACCACCGACCTCCCGGTCGGGGACCTGGAGACCGTCGAGTCGCCGATCACGGTCAGCGGGGTGCCGGGCCGGGCGCCCGCCCAGTTGGAGGTGGAGCTGTACGTCAAGCACCCGGCTTCCGGAGAACTGCGGATCGACCTGATCGCACCCGACGGGTCGGTGTACCCGGTCAAGGACGAGTACACGGGCTGGGGCGAGAGCGACCTCGTCGCTCTGTACGCGGTGGACGCCTCCTCGGAGACGGCGGCGGGGGTGTGGAAACTGCGCGTGTTCGACGCCTGGGCCGGATACACCGGCTACCTCGACGGCTGGGCGCTCCGGTTCTGAGCGGTCACGGGCCGCTCGCGGACGCGTGACCCGGGGGTGCGGCGCGGGCCGGCGGGCCCGCGGCGCACCCCCGCCTCGCGAAGGCCGGTCAGGCGCCCGGGACCGTGTCCACGAAGGCCGTGCCCGCCGTGCGGTAGGCCCCCACCTTGGCCGCGACCTGGGCCGGGGTGAGCACCTGGTCCTTGACGTGCAGGACGTAGTCGACCTTCTGGTCGTAGGCGCGGGGCGTGGATCCGGGCTGGCCATTGAGGTCGATCAGCCATTGGTTGAAGTTGATCGACATCGGGCGCTCGGGCAGGTACCCGGCGTCGTGCGTGCCGAAGACCCGACCGTCGATGAAGTAGGTGATGGCGTTGCCGTCGATGGTCAGCACCAGGTCGTGCCAGCCCGCGTAGCTGGTCCGGGACTCGGTGTGCTGGTTGACGGCTTCCCACGGGTCGGGGCGGTACGTCTCCCAGGACGTGGTGTAGAGGATGTCCGAGGGCTCGCCCCAGCCGCCGTTGGGGAGGTACTCGAAGTCGTACTCGGCGTAGTCGTCGGCCATCGGGGCCTTGAGGTCGTTGATGGTGAAGAAGGTCTGCACGAGGTGGTCGCCGTCCGGGCCGTACTTCGGCGCGTCGGAGAACTTCACGCGCGCCGCGTACGTGCCGTTCTTGAACTTCGTCGCCTTGGTGAGCACCTCGGTCTGCTTGGTGCTCTCTCCGGAGCCGGCCGTGGAGGTCTCCAGGTTCATGATGGAGTTGCCGCCGTCGGCCGCGAAGGTGACGTTCTCCGGCGACCAGGCCGCTCCCGGGACTCCGGGGCCGCCGGAGTTGGAGCGCACGCTCCAGCCGTGGGCCGCGATCGCCGGATCCGTGGACGAGGTGTACGTCAAGTCGTCGAAGAGGGTGGCTCCGGCCGGTCCCGGGTCGGTCGGGGTCGGGGTGGGGCCGGTCGGCGTGGGCGTGGGGTCCGGGGTGTCGCCTCCCGGCGCGGTGCCCCAGACGGTGGTGGAGCCCAGCTGGGCGGTCACCTTGTCCCAGTCCCCGTACGCCGTGCGGGACCCGTCGAAGGAGTAGTCGTCGGACTGCCGCAGCGGCTGCCAGTCGGCGCGGTAGAAGCGCAGCTGCATGTCGCCGGTGTCGGCGCCGGGCGCGAGGGTGCCCGCGCCGGCGGCGAAGGTGATCTCCAGGTAGCGGTCGGCGGTGGCCGTGGGGTGGGCCAGGGTCCCGAAGGTGCCGGTGATGTCGGCGCAGCCCTTGACCGCCCAGGAACAGGCGTAACGGTACTGGGTGTCCGGACCGTCGGCCTTGAAGTAGTAACGGAGTGTGACCTGGCCGAGGGAGACGGCGGCGGCGCCGTTGTTGACCACCTTGAACCAGGGCTCCACCTGGTCGGCCGTGGCCCCGGTGGCGCTGGTGCGGTACTGGACCTTGACGGAGTCGGCCGCGGCGGTCGCGGGCAGGGCGGTCAGGGCCGCCGAGCCGAGTCCGGCGGTCAGGGCCGCGGCCAGGGCAAGGGCCGTACGGCGCTTGCCGGTTCGGCTGCCTCGGGGGACCTCGGCGGTTCGGAGCGTTCGCATGCTGCGTCCTCTCGGGTGGGGGGGATCTCGGGGTGGGGGGGATCACGGGATGAGCAGAGGGGGGTGCGGGGTTCGGCCGCGCACGCCGAGGGCGGCGAGCCGGGTCTGGTGGTGGTCCTGCCGGCGGCGGAAGTGCGGCCAGTCGCGGTGCGCCGACCAGGCGGTGTCGGCCAGGGCGCACAGCCTCGGGAAGGCCAGGTACTCGAGCTCCGCCGGGGTGCGGGCGTACTCGGTCCACAGCTGCGCCTGGGTGCCCAGTACGCGGCGCGCCGCCTCGGGCTCCCAGTGGGCGGGGACCGGCTCGTTCTCGTAGACGCCGCGCAGGTCGAGCACTCCGTCCTGACCGCGTGGCTCGCCGGGGTCGGCGGACTGCGGGTAGTCGAGGTAGGTGGAGCGGTACGGGGCCATGACCACGTCGTGGCCGCGCAGTGCGGCGGCGCGTCCGTGCTCCGCGTCACGCCAGGCCAGGGCCGTGAACTCCGCGGGGAGTTCGCCGCCGGTGTCGGTCCAGCCGAGCGGCCGGCGTCCGAGCCGGTCCAGGTGTGCGGCGACGGCTCCCAGGAACCAGCCGTGGAGCGCTCCCGGCCCCGGCAGTCCCTCGGCGGCGATGCGTGCACGGGCGGCCGGCGAGCGTTCCCATTCGACGGTGGGGCACTCGTCACCGCCGACGTGGACGTACGGCCCGGGGAACACGTCCGCGACCTCGTCCAGGACGTCCCGGCAGAAGTCGAGCACCGCGTCGTGGACCCCGAAGACGTTCTCGCAGACTCCCCAGCGGGTCCACGGCTCCAGCCGGACGCCGGGCCGGTTGCCGAGTCCGGGGTAAGCGGCGAGCGCGGCGCGGGCGTGGCCGGGCATCTCGATCTCGGGGACGACGCTCACCCCGCGCCGGGCCGCGTACGCGACGAGCTCCACCAGCTCGGCCCGGGTGTAGGCCCCTTCGTGCGGCGTGCCGTCCCCCGCGCTTTCGGCTCGGCGGCCGCCGATCTCGGTGAGCCGGGGACGGGCGGCGACGGGCATCCGCCAGCCCTGGTCGTCCGTGAGGTGCAGGTGCAGGACGTTGAGCTTGTGGAGGGCGAGGAGGTCCACGAAGCGACGCAGGTACGCCACGGGCTGGAAGTGCCGGGCCACGTCCAGCATGGCTCCGCGCCAGGCGAACCGGGGCCGGTCGGTGATCCGCACACAGGGCAGCGACCAGCCGGGGGCGGCCGTACGGGGCTGCGGGCCCCCGGCGGCCAGCACCTCGGACGGCAGCAGCTGGCGCAGGGTCTGGACCCCGTGGAGCAGCCCCGCGGGGCGGGCGGCCCGCAGCAGGACGGCGTCGGGACGGACGGTGAGGACGTACCCCTCGGCGCCGAGGCCGGCCTCGGCGGGATCCAGGAGGAGGGCGATCCGGCCGTCGGGGCTCGGCCCCAGGGCCGATCCGGTCGCGGGGGTGAGCAGTTCGCGCAGGAGTGCGGCCGCCGCCTCGGCGCCGGGTCCGGCGCGCAGGCCGTCGTGCCGGTCCAGGGCGAAGCGGCCGGGCTGGACGGTGAGCGCGTCGGGGCGCGGGACGAGCCCGAGGTCGGGAGGGAGGGCAGCGGCGGCGGACACGGCGTCGGGGATTCCTCACCTGGTCGCGGGCCAACTCCCCCGGGAAGACGGCGGGTTGACCAATTGACCAATTGGTTAGCTGAGTGGCTAGAAGGTGACACGGCCCGCGTGCGCCGTCAACCCCGAACGTACCCATGAGTTTTGGCGGACACCTCGCAGCCCCCCGCGTCCGAGTGGTTAGATGGGCATGACCAGTTGGACAGGTGACCGGAAGAATGTGGAGCGGACCATGGAGAAGGACGCGTCCGGCTCTCCGCACCCCTCGGGGGCGGTTCTCAAGCGGGAGCGGGTCCGCGAGCACCTGCTGGGCCTCATCGACATCCGCCGGCCCGGTGACGCCATCCCCTCCGAACGCACCCTGTGCGCCACCCTGGAGGTCTCCCGGCCCACCCTGCGTGCGGCGGTCGACGAGCTCGTGGCCACGGGCGCCCTCGTACGGGAGCACGGGCGCGGGATGTTCGTCGCCCCGGCCAAGATCACCCAGGAGCTGGCTTCCGACGAGGCGGCGTTCGCCATGCGCCAGGCGTCGGGGCACTGGTCCAGCCGGGTCCTGGAGCACTCGACCGTCCCGGCGGGCGCCCGCATCGGCCGTCGGCTGCGGATCTCGCCGGGCGCGCAGCTGCTGTACGTCGCCCGGCTCCGGCTGGTGGACGGGGCCCCGATGGCGATCGAACACCTGCACATCCCGGCCGCCCTGGTGCCCAGCCTGAGCCCGGCGGAGCTGGAGGCCGGGGACCTCTACGAGCACCTGCGCAACCACCACGGCGTCTTCGTGCACGAGGCGCGGCAGTCCATCGAGCCGACCGTGGCGAACGAGGCGGAGGCGGGCCTGCTGGACGTCCCGCCGCTCTCCCCCGCCCTGCTCATCGAGCGGCTCACCACGGATTCCACCGGCCGCCCCGTGGAGTACGTGCATTCCGTCTACCGGGGCGACCGCTACCGGATCGTCTCGCGGCTGGCCCTCGGGGTCTCCCCGGGAGCCGGGCGGCCGGGCGGCCACCATCCGGGGATCCCGCCGGGCGACCTCGGCCGTCGGGCGGTCATCACCTCCACCACCTCCGGGGACATCCACACCGGGTCCTGACGGCTGCGGGCCCGGCCCAGGGAGGGCCCCGGGCCCCTATGTCACCCGCAAGCCGTTCACGGGATGGGTCCGGTCGAAGGTCAGCCGGTCCCAGGCGGGGAAGGCCAGATCGGTGACGGCGAGCAGCCTTCCGGCGGCGTCGTAGAGGGTGCGGCGTACGGAGAGGCCGCCACCGGCCGGGGCCGCGGCCCGGGGGAAGGTGATCCGGGTCATGGTGATGGTCTCGGCGATCCGGCCGGCCTGGGTGGTGCGCTCCAGCCAGAGGTGGAGGGGGCGCAGGTCCTCGTCCCTCACGCCCGCCGCGGCACGCTCGCGGTAGCCGGCGAGTTCGGGGCTCTCGGCGACGGTGCGCGGGCAGAGGTACGTCACCGCGTGCCGCCGCGTCTGGCCCCCCGGCCCGTTCTCGCGGTGGTGGTGGACCAGGGTCCGTTCGCCGCCGGTCATGCCGAGCTGGTCGGCGAGCGCGGGGGCCACGGTGACGAGGGTGAGCCAGTCCTGCGTGGGGCCCGGGTCGGGCGCCGTCGGCGGGGACACGGGCGCGGCCGTCGTCGGTGCGGGCCCCGACGTCAACGCGGGCGCCGGCTGCCGGTCCGGCCCCTGCGTCCGCTCCGGCACCTGGTGCTGGTGGGCCGGCCGGGTGCCCCGGCGGCCGGTGACGGCGAGGCCGCTGTCGCGCAGGTGCTGGAGGGCGGCGCGGATGGTCTGCCGGTTGACCTGGTAGCGGACGGCCAGACTGCGCTCGGAGGGCAGTTTGCCGCCGGGAACGAGAGCCGTGCGGTCGAGTTCCTGCCGCAACGCTGCGGCGATCCGCTGGTACTTGGGCATGACGGCCGGGCCGCCGCCCCGCGAAGGGGAGGGCATGGCTTCTCCTCTGACGGGTGGTCAAGGACTGCGCGGTCTGCCCGACCAACGTAGCATTGGTCTATACCTCTCAGGCCCCAGGTATCCGGATTCCGGACCGGTTTGGCCAAAAGCGCACTCCCCCTCAGCAGTGCAGCGGATTGGGAAGCGGCAGGTAGCGGGCGTCCGCGCCGTCGGCGCGGGTCCAGCGCAGCAGCAGGTTGGTCTTGGCCGGGAGGGTGGGGGCGGCCAGCAGGGCCGCGATCTCGGGGAGACCGCGGGCGGCGTCGAACCGCCGGAACTCCGCGCGGGCCGCGGGCCAGAGCCCCGCGGCCGCCTCCGGATGGCACGCCGCGAGGGCTCCCGCCACCTCCGTCAGGTGGTTGACCACCAGGCAGTAGACCAGGCGCTGCCAGGCGGCCCCGCGCTCGATGTCCGGCAGGAGCTTCACGCCCTCCGCGTCCCGGAAGAGGGCCTGCGCCGGTACGCCCGCGGCGTCGACGGCGACCAGGGTGTTCTGGAGGTGGGCCTCCAGGACGATGCCGTGCCGGGCGAACAGGTGCAGCACGGGCGGCACCACCTGGCGCAGGTACGCCCGCCACCATCCGGCCGGGTCGGACGTGCCCGCGAGCGGGCTGCCCCGGTACCCCTCCGCCAGCGCGGCGGCCAGCAGCGGCGTGAGCCCCGGCTCCCGGTGCGGCCGCAGACCGTCGCGGACCAGCACGGCGAGCTCCTCGAACGCGAAGGCGGCCGTACGGTAACCCCGGTCGGGAAGCCAGGCGGCCCTCGAGCCGGTCCGGCGCAGCTCCTCGAAGCCCGCCTCGACCGCCGCGTCGGTGCGCCGGAGTTTCAGCAGGTCGTGGCGCCAGAGCCGGCGCACGTCGTTGGTGATCCGTACGTCGAGGCTGAACTTCACGAAGAGGTCGCCCGCCCCGTCGCCCGCGCGGTCGCCGCCGGCCGTGCCGCCGGCACCGGCCCGGGAAGCGCCGCCGGCACCGGCCCGAAAAGCACCGCCCGCACCCGCGTCGCCCTCGTCAGGCTCTTTTGCCCCGGGCACGTAGAGGGTGCGGACCGAGGCGGTCGGCCAGACGGGCTGCCGGCCGGTCCCCAGCCGCAGCAGCCGCCCGTCCGCGAAGGCCTCGCGCACCGCCCCCCGGGCCCCGACCAGCTCGAGCTGCCAGGGATGGGCGGGCAGCAGCCGGTAGCCGGCGGGCGGGCGGGGCCCGCCCCGTGCCGCCGCCAGCGAGTCGATCGCGGCGGCCGCGCCCGGTCCGCCCTCCTCCACCACCTGGTCCTCCCGCAGCCCCAGGAAGACGAGCGGGAACCGCGCGAACGCCTCGGGGGCGTAGGGCAGCCAGCTCGCCGCCGGCGCGCCGCCCCGGGCCTTGGGCGCCGGGTGGTGCGGATGGCCCATGACCAGGGACTGTTCGGAGCGGACGTACGGGTCCACGGGCGGCTCGGCCGCGGCGCGGGCGGCCAGCAGCGCGGCCACCGTCTCCCGGCTGTCGGCGATCTCGACCGGGAGCTCGTCGTTGGACACCCCGGTGTACTGGCGCAGTTCGTCGGAGACGAGTTTGACCAGCTCGGTATGGCTGAGCGGGTGCCAGGCGCCCGCCGTGCGCAGCTCGGGACGTTCGGGCCGGCGCCCGGCGCGCACGCGCAGCAGCCTGCCACTGCCCAGCAGCCGGTAGGAGCGATCGGCGCCCTCACCGCCCCCGGTGCGCTCGGCCGCCTCCCTGAGCAGACAGTTCAGCAGCGGGGCGGCCGCGTAGGCGTCGGCCGCGGCGTCGGCGTCGGCGTCGGCGTCGGCGGGGCGGGCATCGTCGGCGGAGTTGAGGTCCACTGCTTCCATTCGGTCATTCCGGTACGCCGGTGGTCCGCGGGACGGGACCACCGGCCGTGATCTTCAGTATCCGCGATGATGAACTGATCACCACGCCATCCGAGAGGACCGGACCCTGCGCCCCAGCATGCACCTCCCCGACACCCCGGCCGAAGAAGCCGTGGCCGCCGAGCTGGCCGCACCGGCCGGAATCCGCCCCGGCCTCGGACCCGCGTACGCCGCCGCGCTCCCCGGTGCCCGCGCCGCCGTGCTGACCCGGCTGTGGCGGGCACTCGCCTGTGAGCCCCTGCCGTGGGTGGAGGGTGTCGAACGGGGCTCCGCCGGCCTGGCGCTCCGGCTCGCCTCGGGCGCCCGGCTGGAGGGGCCGCACCCGGATCCGTACGCCACCGCGCCCTACGTCACCGAACTGCTGCTCGACGGCCGCCCGTACCGGCACGCCGCGCGGCTGGTGGCGGCGCTCGGGGTGGCGCACGGGGAGGAGTTCGCCGCCGAGCTCGACGGCAGTACCGCCTCCCTCGCCCTGTCCCGGGCCGGGCAGCCGGCCGGTTTCGACCCCGAGCCGCGGACCACCTGGGATTGGGAGCAGCGGGTCGTCGACGGGCACCCGTACCACCCCAACTGCCGGTCCCGCCCGGGGTTCACGGTCGCCGAGGAGCTGGCGTACGCGCCCGAGCACCGGCCGTCGGTCCCGCTCGGGCTGGCCGTCGTACCGGCGGGCGAGTGCCTGGTCGCCGGGGACTGGCCGGAGAGCTGGCGGGAGGCCGGGCGCATCCTCGTGCCCGTCCACCCCTGGCAGGCCGAGCACGTCGTGAAGCAGGGGGGTCCGCCGGGGCGGGAACTGCGGCCCGGACCGGACGCGCATCCGCTGATGGCCCTGCGCACGCTCTCCCCCGCCGACGGCGGCCCGCACGTGAAGACCGCGCTCAGCACCCGCCTCACCTCCTCGGTGCGCGACATCTCCGTCTACTCCGTCGAGACGGCCGCCGCCGTCTCGGCCTTCGCGCAGCGCCTCGCCGAACGGCTCGACGGCCGCCTCCACATCACCCGCACCCTGGGCGCCGTCACCGCGCGCACCCCGGACCTCGCCGCCGTGCTCCGCGAACCGCCCGAGGCGTACGCGGACACCGGCGCGGGCGAGCGCGTCCTGCCCGTCGCCGCCCTCGCCCTCACCCCGTACGCGCGCTCCGCGCCCTGGCGGGCCGGTTTCGCCCGCCTCGCGCTGTCCGTGTGCCTGCGGGTCCTGGACCTCGGGGTGGCCCTGGAGGCCCACGGGCAGAACCTGCTGGTCGTCCTCGCGGCGGACGGCGCCCCCGTGCGCCTGGTCTACCGCGACCTCGCCGACATCCGCATCAGCCCGGCCCGGCTCGCCCGCCACGGCCTGCCCGTGCCGCCGCTGTCCGGCCGCCTGATCACCGACGACGTGACCGCCCTGCGGCGCAAGCTCTTCGGCTCCCTGGTCGCCGGGGCGCTCGGCTCCACGGCGGGTTCGGCCGCCGCCCTCGGTGCGGACCTCGCGGCGGCGGCGCCGGGCCTCGCGCGCACCGCCGACACCGAGGCGCTCCTGACCGGCCCGCTGCCCACCAAGGCGCTGGCCCTGATGCGGCTGAGCCCCGGCGTGCCCGGCGATCAGTGGGCCGGGCTGGACAATCCGCTGGGGGTTTCCTGATCCGGCCCGGGTCCCGCGGCGCCGGCGGGCTACTGTCCGGGGGCATGGCATCGACTTCGCACCTGAGCACCGTCCGGGCGTCCTACGACGCCGTCGCCGCCGACTACGCCCGCCTGCTGAGCACCGAACTGGCGCGAAAGCCCCTGGACCGTGCCGTGCTCGCCGCCTTCGCGGAGTGCGTGCGCGGCGAGGATCCGTCGGGCGGCCGGGTGGTCGCGGACCTCGGCTGCGGTCCGGGCCGCGTGACGGCCCACCTCGACGGGCTCGGCGTACGGGCCTTCGGCGTCGACCTGTCCCCCGCGATGGTGGCGGTGGCCCGCCGGTCGTATCCGGGGCTGCGGTTCGAGGTCGGCTCGATGGGCGCGCTGGACGTGGCGGACGGGGTGCTGGGCGGGGTGCTGGCCTGGTACTCCACCGTCCATACACCGCCTTCCGAACTCTCCCCGCTGTTCGCGGAGTTCGCGCGGGTACTGGCCCCCGGCGGGTACGCGCTGATCGCGTTCGAGACGGGCGACGAGAAGATCCGGCTGGAACACGCGTACGGGCATCCGGTCGAGCTCGACGTGTACGGGGCCCCGCCCGAGCACGTCGCCGCGCTGCTGGCGGACGCCGGTCTGGCCGAGGTCGCCCGCCTGATCCGGGAGCCGGACGCCCAGGAGAGGTCCCCGCAGGGCTTCCTGCTGACCCGGAAGGCAGCCGGGGCCGAGCCGGCCTGACACGCACTTCCCCGCTGGCCTCGTCGGCCGGCCGACGGCCCGACTCCGGGAATACGCCGTTCGGGGGGCAACTCGGCTCCCGTGGGCCCGCCTTCGCCCCGAACGTGTCCGGCGGTGGCAGGAAGGAGGGATGAGCCTCCACCGCCGCCAGGTCCTCGCGGGCGCCACCGCCGGCGCACTCGCCTCGGTCGGTGCGACGGCCCGCCGCGCGGGCCCGGACCACGCGGCCCTGGCCCGCGCCCTCGACGGCCGGGTCGTGACGGCCGGGGACCCGGACTACGCCGAGGCCCGGCAGCTCTTCCAGCCCCGCTACGACACGGTCCGGCCGGGCGCCGTGGCCTACCCGGCCCACCCGGGGGACGTGGCCGCCTGCCTGGACTTCGCGCGCCGCTCGGCCGTCCCGGTGGTCGCGCGCGGCGGCGGCCACGGCTACGCCGGCTGGTCCACCCGGGAGGGCGGCCTCGTCATCGACGTCGGGGCGATGGCCGAGGTGTCCGGTGCCGCCGCGGCCTCCGGGAGCTCCGGTGCCGCCGCGTCCTCCCGGGCCTCCCGGGCCTCCGCGGCCACCGCGGCCACCGCGGCCGCCGGGACCGAGGTACGGATCGGGGCGGGCGCCCGGCTCGGGGAGGTGAACGCCGCCCTCGCCTCGCGGGGGCTGGCCGTCCCGACGGGGCTCTGTCCCTCCGTCGGCATCGCGGGACTCACCCTCGGCGGCGGACTGGGCCTGGCCTCGCGGTCCTACGGGGCCACGTCCGACCAGCTCACGGGGGCCACCGTGGTGACCCCCGACGGCACCGTCCGCGAAGTCGACGCCGACAACGATCCGGCCCTGTTCTGGGCCCTGCGCGGCGGCGGGGGCGGAAACTTCGGGGTGGTCACCGGATTCCGGTTCCGCGCCCATCCGGTCGCCGACTGCGCCTTCGCCGAGCTGCACTGGTCCCCCGCCGAGTCCGCCGCCGTCCTGGGCGGCTGGCAGCGCTGGCTGGAAGAGCTGCCCGATCCGTTCTGGAGCCAGGTGGAGTACGTCGTCGACGGCGGCCCGGTCGGCGCCCCAGCACTGCGGGTGCTCTGCCTGGACGGCGGACGCGCCGAGCTGGAGCGGCAGCTGACCCGGCTGTCCGACCTGGTGGGCCGCCCGCCCCGGGACAGCTGGATCGTGGTCCGCGGCTACGGGGACACCATCCGGTCCCTGTCGGGGTGCCTGGACCTCGGTCCCGCCGAATGCCGCCTCCCCGGCTCCCTGCCCGGACACGATCCCCGGGGCCGGCTCGGCCGGGACTCCTACGCCGCCCGCTCCGACTTCTGGGCCCCGCGCGCACTGACCGAGCAGGCGGCCGGGACCGTGCTGGCGGCCGTCCGGCGCTATGCCGGGAGCGTGCCCCGCGGCGGGCTGGGGGTCGTGCAGTTCGACGGGGTCTGCGGCGGCGCCCTGAACCGGCTCCCTGCCGGGGCGACCGCCTTCGCGCACCGCGCCGCCGGCTTCCTCGCCCAGTACCTCGTCTACTGGCCCGGCACGGCCCCGGCCGCGGACATCGCCCGCCACCAGGGCTGGCTCGACGGGCTCTGGCAGGACCTGCGCCCCTGGGCGAGCGGAGCCGCCTACCAGAACTACGCCGACCCCAAGCTGACGGGCTGGCGCGCCTCCTACTACGGGCCGAACCTCGCCCGTCTCGAAGAGGTCCGGCGCACCTACGACCCGGACCGCCTGTTCCGCTTCCCCCAGGCCCTCTAGTGCCCTGGCCCGGAGGTCTGCCCGCGAGAGCGCGGCGGCGCCCCGGCCCCTGCTCCATCCCCCTCCAGCGAAGACGAAGAGGAGACGGAAATGCGACGTGCGTTGACGGTTGCGGCGACGACGGCCGCCCTGCTGCTGCCGGCCGGACCGCTGCCCGTGGCCCAGGCCGGGAACGTGCCGACGCAGACCGGGCGGTGGTCGGCCCGGGAGGCGGAGACCTTCTGGACGCCCGACCGGATGGCGTCGGCGGTGCCGATCAGCCGCGGCGGGGCCCCGGCGGCGAACAACGGCACCGGGCAGGACTTCGACGGCATCCCGGTCGTCGGCCGCATGTTCGTCATGAAGGGTGGCGGCGCGTACTTCTGCACCGCGAGCGTGGTCTCCTCCCCCGGCCGCGACCTGGTCCTCAGCGCGGCGCACTGCCTGCTGGGGACGGACGCCCGGCAGGTGGCCTTCGTACCGCAGTACACGGCCGGGAACCCGCAGCCGTACGGGATGTTCCCGATCCTGCGCAACGCGGCCGGCCGTTCCAAGGTGTGGATCGACCCGCGCTACCGGCAGCTGGGCGCGGACCGGGGCGCCACCCTCGACGTGGCCTTCGCCCAGGTCGGCCCGGACGCCGACGGGTTCCCGGTGGAGGACGTGGTGGGCGGCAACCGCCTGGTCACGGGTGCCACGTACGCGCACAAGAAGGTGTCGCTCATCGGCTACCCGGCCTCGGCCGCCCGGCCGCGGCTGTGCGTGAACCGGACGACGAAGTTCACCAGCACCGATCCCGGGATCCCCGGATCCTTCCTGCGGATCGACTGCACCGGCTATCCCGGCGGCACCAGTGGCGGGCCCTTCCTGACCGGCTTCGACGAGCGGACCGAGACCGGCGACGTGGTCGGGGTGATCGGCGGCTGGAAGACGGGCGGGGACACCGCCGACACCTCCTACAGCTCCTACTTCGGTCCCGACGTCAGGAAGCTGTACGAGACGGCTCTTGCCGGGGCAAAGGTGGCATGAGCACCCGCTCCCAGCGGGTGCGGCGCGGGTTGCCCACCGTCCGCGGGGTCGCCGGCAGCCCGTCGCCGGTGAGCGGTTCGGCGGCCGCGAGGCCGAGCTGACGGCGCAGGTCCGCGAGGGCGGTGTGGACCGGGGCGAGGATCACCTCGGCGCGCGGGTGCGCGTACGCGAGGGCGTGCGCGGCCGTCTCGATGGCCTCGGCGGCGTCCTCCGCGGCCGTCCGGCTCCACCCCCCGGGCGGGGCGTGCCCCCAGGGCGCGACGGTGTCGTACAGGTGGCAGGCGGCATCGGCCACGGTGTCGGCCTGTTCCCCGACTCCGGGCGCCGCAAGGGTCGGCAGCTCCATGCCGGATCAACGAGCGGAGCCCGCCGGGGGAACGAAGGGGCCCGGGCGGGCCCGCCGCGACGTGCCTACGAGGCCAGGGCCACCGTCGGCAGCCAGAGGGGCAGGAGCAGCAGGGACACCACCGAGCTCTTGATCACGACGGAGGCGGAGAGGTCCACTCCGACGTCGTAGCGCTGGGCGAAGATGAACAGGTTCTGCGGAGTCGGCATCGCCGCGATCAGCACGAGGTACGTCAGCCACTCGCCCCGTACCCCGAACAGCGCCCCGCAGACCGCCCAGGCGAGCAGGGGGAAGACCAGGCACTTGAACCCGATGAGCGCGAGCTCCTCGCGCGTGGTGCCCCGGACGTCGAGGCCGATGCCGCCGAGGTGGAGGCCGAGGGCGAAGAGGGCCACCGGGGAGGCGCTGTCGCCGACGAAGGCGGCGCCGTCCAGCACCACCTTGGGGACGTGAACGGAGAGCAGGTTGAGGAGGATCCCGGCGTTGCAGGCGAGCACGAGCGGGGTGGCGAGGGAGGAGCCGACCGCTCGGGCCAGCCGCCGCGCGGGGCCGCCCGCGCCCGGACCGGAACGGCCCAGTTCCATGACGGAGATGACGACCAGGGACAGGACGCAGACCTGGAAGAGCAGGACCGGGAAGATCGGGGCGGCCGTCCCGAAGAAGGTGATGAAGACGGGGACGGCGAAGTAGGCGGTGTTGACCTGGACCCCGGCCATGACGCGCAGCGCGACGTCGCGGGGATCCCGCAGGCCGGCCAGGGCCGAGGCGAAGGCGAGGGCGCAGCCCGCGAGGGCGGCGGCCGCCGCGTAGCCGCCGATGGCGCGCCAGTCGAAGAGGGCGGAGAGGTCGGCGGCGTAGATGTTGCCGAACAGGTAGCAGGGGACGGCGAAGAGGAAGGCGTAGTCGGCGAACGCCTTGGAGGCCTCGGCGGGCACCACCTTGCGGCGGGCGAGCAGCACGCCGGCTCCGAAGGCCAGGACGACCGGCATCAGTTTCTCGAGCGCGACCGCGCCGCCCATAGGTACCCGCTCCCCCGCCGTGCCGTGCCGTGCCGTATGCCGTATGCCGTATGCGTGTGCCGTGCCGGGCCGTCGGGCCCGGCGCAGTCTATGCCGGGCGCGCGGGTGCGCGGCGGGCGGCATCACCCGTGCATAAGGTGGACCGATCATGAGCGACCGAGCCCGATTCCGATCCCCGTCCGCCCAGGCCGCGGCCACCGGCGGCGCCGCCACGCGGACGCCGCGCTCCCTGGGCCAGTTCGCGGTGGCGCTCCGCACGCCCGCGCGGGCGGCCGAGCCGCTGTTCGCTCAGGCGCCCCGGATGTGGCAGCGGATGCTGCCGTACGCCGTGGCCGCGGTGTGCGTGGTGACGCTGCTGCCGGTCACGATCGTGGTGCTGACCACCGCCTACGTGGCGGGCGGAGGCTGGGCCGGCGCGCTCGGCGTGGCCCAGACCGTGCCGCTGCTGCTCGCCGTGACCCGGCCGCTGCCCGCGTGGGCGCTGATGCTGTGCGCCGACGTCGTCGGGGCCGTGGTCCTGACCCAGGCGGACCGGGTGGCCGGGCACGCCTGGCCGTGGACGCCGATGGCGATCATCGGCTACCTCGTGCTGATGGTCTGTCTGGGCCTGCGCGAGTCCATCCGGACCCTGATCGGGGTGTGGCTGGTGACCGGCGCGGCCGGAGTCGTACTGGGCTTCTTCCATCCGCCCGAGGTGATCAACACCGTCGCGCTGCTGTTCGTGCTGAGCGGGGTGGTGCTCGCGCTGACGGGGGCGCTGCGCGGACTCGGGGACGCGCGTCAGAAGATCGCCGAGCAGGAGAGCATCAGCGAGACCGAGCGGGCCCGGCGCACGCTGCTGGAGGAACGGGCCCGGATCGCGCGGGAGTTGCACGACGTGGTGGCCCACCACATGTCGGTGATCACGGTGCAGGCGGATTCGGCGCCGTACCGGCTGCCCGGCATGGCGGAGCCGGTACGGGAGGAGTTCACGGCGATCGCGGCGAGCGCGCGGGAGTCGCTCGGTGAGATGCGGCGGCTGCTGACGGTCCTGCGCGGCGACGAGGCGAACGGCCGCGACCTGGCGCCGCAGCCGGGGCTCGGGAAGCTGCAACAGCTGGTGGAAGCGACCGTACGGGCCGGGCAGCCGGTGGAATTGTCGCTGGCCGCGGGCGCCGCGGAGGCCGCGCCGCCGGCCGTGGACCTGTCCGCGTACCGGATCGTGCAGGAGGCCCTGGCGAACGTGGTGCGGCACGCCCCGGGGGCGCCGACCCGGGTGTCGGTGACCTACGACGCCGACGAGGTGCTCGTCCTCGTGGTGAACGGTCCCGCACGGGACGCGGTGGTGGCCCTGGAGACCTCGGGCACCGGGCACGGTCTGGTGGGCATGCGGGAGCGCGTACGGTTGACGGGCGGGACGCTGGACACCGGCCCGATGCCCGACGGCGGCTTCAGGGTCGCCGCCCGGCTGCCCCTTCTGCCCCCGAACGAGACGGACGAGGAAGCCAGTTGACCATCCGGGTGATCATCGTCGACGACCAGGCCATGGTGCGGGCGGGATTCGCCGCGCTGCTGTCGGCGCAGGCCGACATCGACGTGGTGGGCGAGGCGCCCGACGGCCGCCAGGGCATCCAGGTCTCCCGTACCGTCCATCCCGATGTGGTGCTGATGGACGTGCGGATGCCCGAGATGGACGGGCTGAGCGCGGCCCGCGAGCTCCTCGACCCCCCGCCGGGGGTGGTGCACCGGCCGAAGGTGCTGATGCTGACCACCTTCGACATCGACGACTACGTGTACGAGGCGCTGCGCGCGGGAGCCTCCGGGTTCCTCCTCAAGGACGCACCGCCGGCGGATCTGATCGCGGCGGTCCGGGTAGTCGCCTCGGGCGAGGCCCTGCTGGCACCGTCGGTGACCCGGCGGCTGATCGCGGACTTCGTCGAGCGGCGGCCGGCGCCGCGCAAGGACCCGGCGCTGCGGCTGAACGGCCTGACCCCGCGTGAGACCGAGGTACTGGAACTCATCGCGCGCGGGCTGTCGAACCAGGAGATCGCCGGCCATCTGGTGCTCGCCGAGCAGACGGTCAAGACGCACATCGGCCGGGTGCTGGGCAAGCTGGACCTGCGGGACCGGGCCCAGGCCGTGATCTTCGCCTACGAGGCGGGGCTGGTGCGTCCGGGCGACGCGCGCAGCGCCTGATCCGCCCGCCTCCTTCTCCTCCACCCCCTACCGGGGTATGACATCCGGGTTGGCTCCCCGGTGCGACGCCCCCACCGGTATCTCCTTCTTACCTTCCTCCTCGTCACGAGGAGAGGAGAAGGGGCATGCGCCGCTTCGCAAGGACACTGGTCACGGCCGCACTGGCGGTGGCCGTCGTCACGGGTACCGCGGGATGGGCTTCCGCCGACACCCAGACGGCGGTCACCGGCCCGCCGCCGGGCGCCGCGTCCTGGCTGGCCGCCGCGGTGCCCGGGCAGCCGGTGCCGGATCCGGCGGGCGCGTCCCCGCGCGAGGTCGCACGGTTCTTCGCCGGGCTGGACGGGGCGTGGCAGCAAGGCCTCGTACGGTCCCACCCGCTGGTGGTCGGCAATCTCGACGGGGCCCCGATCCCCCTCAGGTACGAGGCCAACCGGCTGGCCGTGCTCGCGACCGGCGAGGCCCGCTTCGCCTCCCTCGCCGCGCCCGGCCGGCAGATCCTGGCCTTCGACCCGCGCGGGCGGGGCCAGGTCGCCGAGGTGTTCGGGGACCTGGGACGGGCTTCGCGCGTCTCGGTGATCGTGCCGGGTTCGGACAACGACGCCGCCGGATACGACCGCGGGCGCGCCCCCTACACCGGTCCGGCCGGCATGGCGCGGGCCCTGCGCTCCGCCGTCCCGGACGCCACCGCCGTCATCGCGTGGACCGGCTACACCACTCCCGTGGGGGTCGGACTGGACGTGGCCAACGGGCGGCTCGCCCGGGCCGGCGCCGGCCGGCTCGCCCGGTTCACCGAGGGCCTCGACGCGGTCGGCGCTCCCGACCCGGTGCTGTTCTGCCACAGCTACGGCTCGGTGGTCTGCGGGCTCGCGGCCCGGCACACGGACGCCACCGACATCGTGGTCTTCGGCTCCCCCGGCATGCAGGCCGACACCGTTCGGGAACTGCACACCAGCGCCCGTGTCTGGGCGGCCCGCGGGCCCCGCGACTGGATCTCGAACGTGCCGAACGTCGAGTTCGCGGGGCTCGGCCACGGAGCCGACCCCACCTCGGCGGCCTTCGGGGCGCGCCGAATCCCCGCCGCCGACGTGGCCGGCCACACCGGCTACTTCACCCCCGGCACCCAGTCCTTGAAGGCCTTCGCCGCGATCGCCACGGGAGAGAACCGATGAACCTCCTCACCCAGGCGCGGGCGACCGCCGGCCGGATCGAAGCGAAGACCCCGGCCCACCGCGACCGGGCCGTCGACGGACTGCGGGCCCTGGCCCTGCTGGCCGTCCCCACCGGGCACTGGCTGCTCGGCGGTTTCACCCTCGACTCCGACGGCGCCCTGCGCAACGCCAGCCCCCTCTCCGCCTTCGGCGGCCTGGCTCCGGCCAGTTGGGTGCTCCAGATGCTCGGCATCTTCTTCCTGGTCGGCGGCTACGCCTCGGTGCTCTCCTTCCGGCGGCGCGCCGGCTCCACGGGGGCCTGGCTGAAGGGCCGCACGGCCCGGCTGGGGCGGCCGGTGCTCGGGGTGACGGCGGTGTGGGCGCTGGCCGCGCCCGTGCTGTACCTGTGCGGGGTGCCGGAGGTCACGCTGCGGACCGGGGCCACGTTGGTGATCCAGCCGTTGTGGTTCGTCGGGGTGTACGTGGCGGTCACCGCCCTGACGCCGTACTGCGTCCGGGCCGCACACCGGCTCGGCGGCTGGGCGGCGGCTCCGCTGCTCGCCTCGGTCGCACTCGTCGACTTCCTGCGCTACGGGCCCTTCGCGGACTCGGTGCCGAGCTGGCTGGCGCTGGTGAACATCCTGCCGGGCTGGCTCTTCGCCTACCAGCTGGGCGTGTCCTGGGGCGAGGGTCGGATCGGCCGGCGCGGGGCGTGGCTGCTGCTCGCGGGCGGCGGCGCGCTGTTCGCGGTCCTGCTCGTGGTCTTCCACTACCCGGCGTCGATGGTCGGCGTACCGGGTGAGGCGCGCACCAACTCGCACCCGCCGTCGTTGCTGGTGCTGGCTCTGGCCTCGGCCCAGTCGGGGGCGGCGATCCTGCTGCGCGACCGGCTGGCGCGGCTGCTGGCCCGGCCGGCGCTGTGGGCGCCGGTGGTCGTGATCAACCTGTGCGCGATGACGATCCTGTGCTGGCACCAGACGGCGATGCTGGCGGCCGCCGTGCCCGGATCCTTCGTGGGCGAGCTGGCGGGGCTGACGACGGCGCCGGACAGTCTGGGGTGGATCGTGGCGCGGCTGGCGTGGATGCCGGTGTTCGGGGCGCTGCTGGTGGGGATCGCCCGGTACGCCCGGCGGTTCGAGCAGCCGTGGACGAAGGTCTCGGCGGTGCGCAGGACGGTGGCGGGCCTGCTGGCGGCCTCGTTCGCGGTGTTCGCGCTGGGTCTCGCGTAACGGGGAAGCAGCACCCCGGTACACGACGAGAGCGCCGCTCCCGGGAAGGAGCGGCGCTCTCGTCGTGCCCAGCTCTTGTCTTGTCCCGTCCTGCCCTGCCCTGTCCTGCGGTCAGGCGATGGAGGCGGCGACGATGGCCGCCACGGCGATGTTGCAGGAGGCCGTCACCCACACGGCGGGGTGCGGCTCGGGGTCGACCACTATGGCGCCGAGCTTGCCCGGGGTCACCAGGTCCAGCACAAGGAAGGCCACCCCCATCAGGACGAGGCCGAGGACGCCGAAGGCCGCGGTGGACAGCAGGCCCTTGCCGAAGTCGTCGTAGGTCGTCCAGATCGAGGTGAAGACGATGCCGCCGATGCCGAGCAGCGCGGAGCTGAGCAGGAGGGCGGCGTTCCGGTTGCGCTCTTCCCAGATCTGCTTCGGCAGCTTGCCGGGGGTCAGCACGTCCACCAGCACGATGCCGAGGATGAGCAGCACCAGACCGACGCCGCCGAATGCGGTGGTGCGGCCAAGTCCGTTGATGATGTCGCTCATTGAGAAGCCGTCTCCGGGTGGGTAGGAAGTACGTCGCGTGCCCTGTCGTCGCGGTGGCCGAATCTATCGCACGCGGTGCCGCCGGAACACGGGGAGGCCGGGAAATGGCAAAGCTCAGGCCCGCGCGGGCCGGGGAGGCCGAATGGCTGTCGGGGCTGGTCATGCGGTCGAAGGCGCACTGGGGGTACGACGCCCCGTTCCTGGCCGCGTGCGCGCCGCAGTTGCGGATCGAGGCCCGGGATCTCGCGGGGCGGCGGCGACGGCCCGGACGCCGGGGGTGTCCCGCGCCCACCGCTCAAAGCGGGACAGGACGGTGTCGACGGTGGGCCGGCTGGAGGGCGCGGACTCGGATCCCTGCGTCGTGACTCCTCCCCGCCGTAAATGGCGGGGTTTCCTGTTACGCCGTGTTGGCGTTGCAGCGGGCCAGCCCGGCCCGGTTCAAGACGTTGATCGCGCCCACGGTGTCTGCGTGCGCGGTGTGGCCGCATGAGACGCAGTGGAATTTCTCCTGTGTGGGACGGTTTGCCTTCGCGGTGTGCCCGCATGGGGGACATGCGCGCGAGGTGTTGCGGGGGTCTACCGCGACGATTTTCCGGCCGGCGCTTTCAGCCTTGCTGGTGAGGATCGCGAGGAACACCCCCCAACCCGCGTCGTGGATCGATTTGTTCAGTGCGGCTTTGGCGGTGGCCCCGTTGGGCAGGAAGCTGTCCGTGTTGTCGGGGTCGGGCTTCGGCTTGGGGGCCCGCACCATGTTGGCGATGGACAGTTTCTCGTGCGCTATCGCGTCGTGGACGCGGACGAGGTGGAGTGCGGTCTTGTGCGCGTGGTCGAGCCGCTGGCGCCGTACCTTTGCGTGCAGCTCGGCGACTTTCCCGACGGCGGCGCGGTGCTTCTTGGTCCGCTTGTCGCGGCGGACGCGGGGGAAGACGGCGAGTGCCCGCTGGGCCTTCGCCAGAGCGTGGGCGTTGGCCTGGCCGTGGCGCGGGTTGGGGACGAACTCGCCGTTGGAGTCGGCCAGGAAGTTGGCGATCCCGACGTCGATCCCGACGGCGGAGCCCGTCGCGGGCAGTGGCTCGGGCTGGGGCTGGTCGGTGGTCAAAACCACGTACCAGCGCTTGCCCTCGCGCTTGAGCGACACGGTCTTGACCTTGCCGGCCACCGGCCGGTGCTGGTGAACCTTGACGTGTCCCACGCCCTGGAAGCGGACGCGGGTCGCGCGGTTGGGGAGGGAGTCCCACCGGCAGCCGTCGCCGTCCTTGGGGAAGTCGACGGTGTCGAACCAGTTCACCCCACGAAAGCGCGGGTATCCCGGCGTATCGCCGGACTTGACCCGGCGGAAGAACGCGGCGAACGCCTTGTCGAGACGGCGCAAGGTGGCCTGCTGGCTGGAGAACGACCACCGGCCGTGACGCTCAAGGTCGAAGGCCCGGATGTCCTTGAGCTGCGCGGACTGCGTCCCGTACTTGATGCTCGTCCTCGAGGCGTGACGGTAGGCGTCGCGGCGTTCTTGCAATGCGCCGTTGTAGAGCGAGCAGTGATCGCGCAGCATCTCGCCGAGCGCGATCGCCTGACCCGTGGTGGGTCGCATGAGGAACTTGTACGCACGGATCATCCGGCCCACCCCCCTTCGGCTCGTCAACGCGATCACAGGGCGTCAGCTCTCACTACCTGCGCGCGGAATACACCGGCCGAATTAACCTCATCGGAATGGGGTCACATCGGGTGCGCACGCGTACGAGGGTCCGGAAAATACCTCATGTGAGCGGGAGTTGGCGCCGCATCGGAGTGAGCGACCCCCTCCGTTGACCTCGAGTCCGGTTGAGGTCGTAGCGTTCGGAGCATGGACATGGAAGTCACCGCCTGGACCTCGCTGCACAGCGCGATCAACGCCCAGCAGGAGCGGCGCCCGCTCTCGCGGGCGAGCCTGCGCCGGATCGCCGCTTTCGCCCTCCCGCACCGCCGCGGGCTGACGCTGTTCCTGCTGCTCAGCATGGTGACCGCCTTGCTGGCGGTGGCCACTCCGGTGCTCGCGAGCCGCGTGGTCACCACGATCGTCGAGGGCGAGGAGGCCGGCACGGTCACCCGCCTCGCCCTGCTCATCGCGCTGATCGCGGTGGCGGAGGCGGCCCTCGGACTGCTCATCCGGCGGCTGTCGGCCACGCTGGGAGAGGGCCTGATCCTGGATCTGCGCACGGCGGTCTTCGACCACGTGCAGCGGATGCCGGTGGCGTTCTTCACCCGGACCCGCACGGGCGCACTCGTGAGCCGCCTCAACAACGACGTGATCGGGGCACAACGGGCCTTCAGCAACACCCTGTCGGGCGTCGTGGCCAATACCGTGACCCTGCTGCTGACCCTCACCGTGATGCTGGGCATTTCCTGGCAGATCACGCTGCTGGCCCTCGTGCTCCTGCCGGTCTTCGTGCTCCCGGCCCGCCGGATGGGCGCGCGGATGGCTTCGATGCAGCGGGAGGCCTCGGCGCTGAACGCGTCGATGGGCACGCAGATGACGGAACGGTTCTCGGCGCCGGGCGCGACGCTGGTGAAGCTGTTCGGACGGCCGGCCGACGAGTCGGCGGAGTTCGCCGCGCGGGCGGCCCGGGTACGGGACATCGGGATCCGCACGGCCATGGCCCAGTCGGCCTTCATCACCGCCCTGACGCTCGTCTCGGCCCTGGCCCTGGCGCTCGTGTACGGGCTCGGCGGCTACTACGCCCTGCGCGGCACCCTGGACGCGGGCTCCGTCGTCGCCCTCGCGCTGCTCCTGACCCGCCTGTACGCGCCGCTGACCGCGCTCGCCGGGGCCCGGGTCGAGGTGATGAGCGCCATGGTGAGCTTCGAGCGGGTCTTCGAGATCCTCGACCTGAAGCCGCTGATCTCCCAGAAGCCGGACGCCCGGCGGGTCCCGGACGGTCCGGTGACGGTGGAGTTCGACCGGGTCTCCTTCGGGTACCCCTCTCCCGACAAGGTCTCGCTCGCCTCACTGGAGGAGGTCGCGACCCTCGACGCCCGCGGTGGTACGCAGGTGCTGCACGAGGTGTCCTTCCGCGCCGAGCCCGGCCAGATGATCGCCCTGGTGGGCTCGTCGGGCGCCGGCAAGTCGACGATCGCGCAGCTGCTGCCCCGGCTGTACGACGCCGACGCGGGGGCGGTCCGCCTCGGCGGGATCGACGTACGGGACCTCACCGCCGACTCCATCCGCGAAACCCTGGGCATGGTCACGCAGGACGGCCACCTCTTCCACGAGTCGGTACGGGCCAACCTGCTGCTGGCCCGCCCTGGCGCGGCGGAGGAGGACATCTGGGAGGCCCTGCGCCGCTCGCGGCTGGACGGTCTCGTGGCCTCCCTCCCGGACGGCCTCGACACGATCGTCGGTGAGCGCGGCTACCGGCTGTCGGGCGGCGAGCGCCAGCGGCTGACCATCGCCCGGCTGCTGCTGGCCAGGCAGCGGGTGGTGATCCTGGACGAGGCCACCGCCCATCTGGACTCCACCTCGGAGGCCGCGGTCCAGGAGGCCCTCGGCGAGGCCCTGGCGGGCCGGACCGCCGTGGTGATCGCCCACCGGCTGTCGACCGTGCAGGCCGCCGACCTGATCCTGGTGGTGGAGGACGGCCGGATCGTGGAACGCGGCACCCACACCGAACTGCTGGCGGTGGGCGGGCGGTACGAGGAGCTGTACCGCACCCAGTTCGCAGCGGCCGACACGCCGCGCGCCGACACCGTCCCGGACGGCGCGCCGACCGTGTCCGGTGGATGATGGCCGACGGGCAGTCCGCCGCGGTCACGACGAGGAAGCAGCCGATGGACATCAAACTGGAACTGGTCGCCGTCCCGGTCACCGACATCGACCGGGCCAAGGCCTTCTACGAACGCTTGGGTTTCCACGCCGACCACGACGTCACCGTCAGCGAGGACATCCGTTTCGTCCAGCTGACCCCGCCGGGCTCGGCCTGTTCCATCGCGATCGGCAGGGGACTGACCCGGATGGCCCCCGGCTCCCTGGACAACCTGCAGGTGGTGGTCACGGACATCGAGGAGGCCTTCGCCGATCTCAGGGGCCGGGGCATCGAGGTGACGGAGATCGAGGACATGCCCTGGGGCTCCTTCGTCTACTTCAGCGACCCGGACGGCAACGGCTGGGCGGTCCAGCAGACCACTCCGCGCACCGCCCCTGGCGGCTGACCCGCACCGCCCCGGGGTGGTGAGGACGACCCGGGGGAAGGCGATGTGGTGGCGGAGGTGTCCGTCGAGCCGGCGGCGCACGAGGTACGCCCCGTACCGAGGGGCCGCCTCCGTGGGCTCGGCGCACTGCTCCGGGGTGGCCCGGGGCGCCCGGGCGGATGACGCGCAGGTCGTCGACGTAATAGGTTGCAGTGGTGCCCTGGCGTCGGGCGGGCCGACGTCGGCGAGGACGGCGAAGCGAGGTACGCGGTGGAGCGCGTCATTGTGGTGATGGGCGTGGCCGGGACGGGCAAGACGACCGTGGGCCGGCTGCTCGCCGACGCACTCGCCCTCCCCTACGCGGAGGGCGACGCCTTCCACCCCGCGGCCAACGTCGCCAAGATGTCGGCCGGCACGCCCCTGGACGACACCGACCGGTGGCCCTGGCTGGACGCCATCGGCGAGTGGATGCGCAACCGGGCCGGCCG
This sequence comes from Streptomyces sp. NPDC006544, assembly GCF_040611715.1. Lineage (NCBI taxonomy): Bacteria > Bacillati > Actinomycetota > Actinomycetes > Kitasatosporales > Streptomycetaceae > Streptomyces > Streptomyces sp. NPDC006544. The sequence goes on from NZ_JBEXOV010000009.1 coordinate 29,650, forward strand.
GACCGGCGGGGTCGTGGCCGCCTCCGCGCTCAAGCGCGTCTACCGGGACCGCTTGCGCGCCGCCTCGCCGGGAACCGTGTTCGTCCACCTCACCGGCGAACGGCCCTTGATAGAGAAGCGCATGGCGGAGCGCAGCGGCCACTTCATGCCCACCACGCTGCTGGATTCGCAGTTCGACTCGCTCGAGCCGCTCCAGGCGGACGAGCTCGGCGTACGCGTCGACGTGTCCGGAACCCCGGAGGAGATCACCGAACGGGCACTGGCCGCCCTGCGCGGCCTCCCCGCGCCGACGGCGTAGACCGCGGGTCACGCCGGCCAGGACCGAGCCGCCGAAGCGGGCAGGACGCCTGCGGAGCGAGAGGCTCGGGCCGCCGCCCCGACCGTGCGGCAGGGCGGAGCGGAGCACTACGGGCGGTCCGGGTCGGCGAGTTGCGCCGCCGCGAGGTCGAGGCCGCCGGCCGCGGTGGTGCAGCGGTCGGCCAGAACGGCCACTTCCGCACGGAAGGCGTCGGCCCGCGGGCCCCGCCACCTCAGGTCGCCGGCGGCGCGACGGAGCCGGTCGGCGTGCGAGCGCAGGGCGGCCGAGTGGGCGCGCAGGCCGTCGGCGGGGGCGGGTTCGGGGCGGCTTCTCACAGCGCCCTCCCCGGGAGGAGGACATCGGGAAGGCCCGGCACGCCCGTGAGGTGGGTGGCGGTGACCCGGCCCCGGAAGGCTGCCAGGCCCGCGAGATCCGCCTCGGGACCGGACTCGGGACCGGACTCGGGGCGGCAGCAGAGTCGGGCGGCCGGGTAGACGGTGATGAACTCCTTGCTCAGGGAAAGCCGTTCGGCCGAGCGCGCGCCCGGGCCGCGGCCGACCAGGGCGAGTTCGGTTCCGGACGCGACGAGGCGGCGCACGGTCGCGGCCACCGCGCGGGCGTACGCCTCGTGGGCCTCGTGGGCGTCGTGCCGCTCGTGCGCGGCCTGCGGGGCCTGCGGGCGGCCTGGTTCCCGGGGTGGACCGGCGAGCTGGACCACGCACCGTTCGGTCCCGTCGGCCACGGTGACCCGTTGCAGCAGGACGGCTCCGGCGGCCGAGGCGATCACATCGGCATTGCGCAGGTATCCGGCCGGGGTACCGGTGGTGTCCAGCTCCGCGAGGAGGCCGGTCTCCGGTGCGCCGGCGGCCGGGCCCCGGTCGAAGAAGGCGAGGAGGGCGGCGCCCAGCCCGAGAAGCGGTTCGGCGGCCATGGCGCGGCCGGTGGCGACCTGCCACCCGGCATGGTCGTTGAAGGGATTGTCGTCGGTCAGCGCGTTCCAGGCCAGGATGTCGGCGAAGGAGGGGTTCAGCAGCGCGAAGGCCGACCCGGCGCCCTGCCTGCGCATGAGGTCTCGGAACTCCCGCACCGCGTCGGCCTGCCGTTCCTCCTCGACGGCCCGCAGGACCACGGCCGCGTCCGGATCCTCCTTCAGCGCGGGATTGCGCGTACTCGCCGCCCTGATCCGGCCCTTGAGTCCGCACACCGCGAGGCTGACGGCGAGGCTCTCGCGGCCGGCGAGGACTCCGGCGAGCCAGCCGGCCCGCGCCACTCCCCGGCCCCTGGGGGCCCAGCCGAGACCGGCCGGGTCGGTGAGGGCGCGCAGCAGCGTACGCCAGGCCGCGCGGCGGCGGCTGCCGAAACTCAGGGCGGTGACCGGCAGTCGGGAGCCGAGGGCCATGCGGGAGGCGTAGCGGGCGGCTTCGCCGACGGCGTCGGCGGCGTCGGCCAGCTCCCGGCACAGGGCGCCCAGTTGGTCGGCGTCCGGGTCGGTGAACTCGGAGGTCGCGGCGTCGGACATGGATTCCTCGGGTGGTCGGGTGGTCGGGTGGTCGGGTGGGGCCGGGCTGAGGCAGTGGTCCGGTCGGGTCGGCCAGGGCGGGCCGGGCGCGCAGGGGGAGCGAGACCTCGGCCGGTGCGGGCCGCGTTCGGCAGTTCCGGTGGTGCGGCGAGGGTCAGCCGGATCTGCGGGATCTTCTGGGGGTCCAGCGGGTCGGGGAACGGTCCGAGCGGGTCGGGTACGGGCCGTGCGGCGGGGACCCGGTGACCGCGAGGCCCGGGTGGGGAGCGAGGGCGAAGGCGCCGGACCGGCCGGGCCCGGCGTGCCCGCGCGCCGCCCGGGGCCGGGTGCGCACGAAGCCCCGTACGAGGACGGGCAGGGCGGGGGCGTCGTGCACGGGGGCCGGAATCCGGACCGGGGGCGCGAGCACAGCGAGGGTGGTCCCGTGGACCGTACGCATCCGTGCACCTCCGCGCAGCCGGGGACTGGGCCGTCTCCTGGGGCGGACCCCGCGGCTCGACCGCCGAGATCCGAAGGAGACGACCGTAACGATCGGCGATCTCGCGCTCACCGTACGTCGATCACCCCGGGTCCGCGCTTCGGGGGGCGTCCGCGGACTACGGGAGCGGATCGATCTCCGAAGCGGGGTCCAGGTCGACGAGCATCGCCGCGACGTCCAGTCCGGAGGCGAGGTAGGCGGTGAAGGACCCGTTGTGCAGGGCCCACGGCGAGCGCTTGCGGCGGACGAGGCCGATGGCGTCGGCCGGCGCGAGACCGCCGTCGACGAGGCACTGGGCCACGACGAGGCCGGACCGGTTGTAGCCGGAATGGCAGCGGACCAGGATCGTCCGTCCGGAGTCGAGCGCGGCGCGGGCCGCCACGGCGAGCCGCTGGACGGTACGGAGCTGCGCGCCCGTGAGCGGGGCGTCGGGCATTTCGCCGACCAGGTGTTCCACGGACGGGTCGGGGCCGTGGCCCGGCCGGGTGAAGAGGCTGATCACGAGGTCGAACTCGGCGCCGGCGACGACCGGCCACAGCTCCCCCGCCGGGTCGGTCCAGTGGTGGCCGCCCATCCAGAGGCCGGGGACGATCTCGTCCCAGGGACTCTGCGGACCGGGTACTTCCGAGTCCCGTCGGTGGGCTCTCCTCATGGTCTGCCGAGAATACAACAGCGTTGCAGTGGTGGGCAGTTCAGGCGAATGCCGCCTCACGGAAGGCGGTACGGAGCGGACCCGACGGGACCGTCGGGACGAGGGCGGCCCACCGTTGCCGGCGCGGTGAGACCCACACGGCCGGGCCTTCGCCGTGGGACCAGGCGCCGTGGGGGGCCGGGTACCAGAGGAGGCCGCGGGCCGGGACGAGCTCGCCGGTGCGGATGCGCAGTGATTCGGCGGTCCAGGCGCGGCTGACGGGCTCGTCCGCCGGGGCGAGGAGGTGGCTGAGGAACCGGGCGAGGTCGGCGACGGGCGCGTGCAGGGTTCCGTCGGCGGCGAACCCGGTCCGGGTCATGCCGAGGGGGCCCCAGACCCGGTCCGCGGCGAACCCGGCGAGGGGACTGCCGCACAGCCGCTCGGCGAGCCCGACGAGGGCGCGGGCGGGTGACGGTCCCGCGCCGTGGGTGAGCAGATGGTGCGCGGTGGTTCCGGCGGGCAGCCCCCCGCCCGCCCCGTACGCGGTGAGCGGGGTGTGCAGGCTCAGCTCGCCCGCGTCCACGAGGATCCCGATCACCGGCCAGAGCGCCAGGACGGCCGCCAGGCCGCCGACGTCGAGCACGCCGTCCGGGGCCGGGACCGGGACCGGGACCGGGGGCTCGGTCCCGGCTCGCTCCGCCACCCTGTCCGGCCCGTCGGGGCCGTCAGGGCCGTCAGGGCCGTCGGGGCCGCCGACCGCCCATGCGGCCTCCGGGTCGATGTCCCGCACGACCGCCCGGATCCGGCCGGCGTCCCCGGCCGGACCGTGCGCTCCGGCCGGCAACTGCGTCGATGGGGGTACGGGGAGCGCTGGGGGCGCGGGGAACGCGGTCGGCGCGGTCGGCTCGCTGTGCTCGGCCTGCCCGGCCCGGTCGCTCTGGAGCGTCATGGACAGCCACGGTACGGCGCCCCCTGCCCTCCCGCGCGTCCCTCTCGGGCCGGTCACCGCCCGCCACCCGAATGGCCGGGCGCCGCAGCCCTGACACAAGGGCGGGGCGCCCGCAGGCGCCCCGCCCGTCGGACCACCCCCGGGATCAGCCCTTGTCGGGGCGGTCCGTCACCCGCAGGGAGTTCAGCAGGGGTTTGCCGTAGCCGCTGTGGGCGACGAAGCGGACGTTGAGGACTCCGTCCGTGACCGTGACCGTGTACGTGCGGGTCAGGGCCGTGTACGGGCCCGCCTCCAGCGAGATGTCCAAGGACGGCAGCACCAGGGCGCCCTCCGCCAGGACGTCGAAGACGCGCTTGTTCGGCTTGGTGGAGGAAAGCTCCGCGAAGCCCAGTTCGACGGTGTAGGTGCCGTTCGGGACGTTGTCGAAGCGGTACTCGTACATGCCCTCGCGGGCGTTGCGCAGCAGCCGCTGGTCGTCCGTGCCCGCGATCGTGCGGCTGGTGGACTGGACCGAGCCGCTGCCCTGGTACCCGTAGGAGCCCTGCGTGTACTTGCGGTCCGGGGACCAGCCGTCGCCCAGGGAGTCCGTGCTCGCGCCGGTGGAGCCCGCGTCCACGGCTGCCTGGTAGCGCGGGACGACGAGCTTGACGGGAACGGTGAGCACCGGGGTGCGGCCGCTGACCGATGTGATCTTCAGGTCGGCGGTGAGGACGGTGCCCGGGGTCAGGCCCGCGCTGTCCACCGACAGCGTGAGCGAGGCCTTGCCGCCCGTCGGGAGGTCCCCCGAGCCCGGGGTCACGCTCAGCCAGCCCGCGTCCTCGGCCACCCCGAAGGCCGTGCCGAGGCCCGCGTTGGCGAGGTCCAGTGTCCGCGTCCGCATCTGGCCCGGCGGAAGGACGATCTCCACCGCCGGTTTCGCGGCCGTCACCTTGCCGGTGCGCAGGGACCGGGTCACCGTCGTGACGTCGGCCGCCTTGACGTCCACGGTGGCCGCCGCCGGTTCGTACTGCGCGGCGGTCAGCGTGAGGTCCCGCGCTCCCGAGGGGCTCTGGACCACGTAGGCGCCGTCGGCCGCCGTGACGGCCGAGACGGCCGTGGCACCCGTACCGACGGTCACCGTGGCTCCGGCCACGCCGTTGCCGTCGTTCGCGTCGAGCACCCGGCCCGCCACCACACCGCTCTTGGTGGTGCGGAAGGCGATGGACAGCCCGTCCGTGATGACGGCCGTGTTGAAGGAGTACCGGTACGCGTCGATGCCGGTCGCGTTCTCCACGCCGACCGTGGCCGTGGACCCGCCCTTGATGCCGGTGCCGCCGGTCCCCTTGTAGGAGTACCGCACGGTGCCGTCCTCGCCGATGGCCGCGGAGAAGGAGAACGTGTCGGCCTGCGCCGACCAGTGCGACACCCCGCGCCACTCGATCACGTACTGCCGGTGCGGCGCCGTGCCGGTGACCGCGGTGAAGACGCCGGATCCGCTGCCCGCGGCGCCGACGACGAGGTCGTCCCAGAAGGGGTAGAGCGCCGCGTTGGGGGTGGCCGAGCTCGGGATGTCCGTGTTGACGTCCGCGGTGTTGTTGCCGCCGAAGCTGATGGTGCCGTTCGTGCCGATCCAGGCCTGCCCGTAGGTCTTTCCGTACAGCGGCAGCGGGAAGGGAAGGTCGACGCGTTCGGTGGTGTTGTCACCGGTCAGCGCGATCTGCCGGTCCCCCGCCCGGTACGGGCCGCCGCTCGCGGTCGCGCAGGCGTAGCCGTAGCCGTCGGTGCGTTCGGGGAGGTCGACCGCGACGGTGGTGTCCCCGGCGACGGTGACCTTGGCGGTGCCGCCGGTGAGGCAGCGGGAGGAGTGGGTGGCGCTCACGTCGTACGTGCCGTGCGGCAGGGTGACCTCGAAGCGGCCCTGTGCGTCGGTGGTCGCGGTGACCGGGGTGTCCGCGACGCTGACGGCGGCGCCGGCCAGCGGGCCCGCGGCCGAGGAGACCGTGCCGGTGACCTTCCCGGAGGCCGCCTCGGTGAGCGCGAGGTCTCCGGTGGCGGTGGTGTTCTCGGTGACGGCCACGGTCGCGGTCTGCGGCCCGTAGCCGAACTTCGAGGCGGTCAGGGAATACTCCCCCACCGACAGGGCGGGGAAACTGTACGTGCCGTCGGCCGCGGTGGTGGCCGTGCGGTCGATCGGGCCGTCCGCGAAGACCTTCACGCCGGCGAGCGGCTGCCCGCCCGCGCGGACGGTGCCGCCGAGGGCCCCGATCGCGCCGCGCGGGGCGGCGCTGACGGCGGCGAGCGCGTCGAGCTTGCCCTCGCCGAAGACGTTGTTGTCGGCGGTGGTGCCGCCGCACTGACTGCTGTCGGTGTCCAGGGCGGTGCCGTCCAGGAGCGCCTCGGTCTGCGCGATGTCTCCCACGAGCGCGGGCGCGGCCGACCAGAGCAGGGCCACGGTCGCGGCCGTGTGCGGCGAGGCCATCGAGGTGCCGGAGAAGGACGCGTATCCGCCGCCGGGAACGGAGGAGCGCACGTTCACGCCGGGGGCGGCGATGTTCGGCTTGACGAGTCCGCCGGGGCCCGCGCCGCGCGAGGAGAACGACGCGATCGCGCCGTTGATGTCGAAGGCGCCGGAGCTGTAGGAGCTCGCGTAGTCGCCGGGCGAGCCGCTGGTGGAGCAACCGGGGCCGGAGTTGCCGTTGGAGAAGGCGGGGAAGATGCCGGCGGCGCGCCAGGTGTCGACGATCTCCTGGTACCAGGAGTCGCCGCCCGTGCCGCCCCAGGAGTTGTTGACGACGTGCGGGGCGAGGTCGGGACGGGGGTTCTGCCCGTGCAGGTCGGTCGGCGCGACGATCCACTGGCCGGCGGCGAGCAGCGAGGCCTCGGAGCAGGAGGTCGTCTCGCAGCCCTTCGCGGCGATCCACCGGGCGCCCGGGGCGACGCCGATCCGGTTGGCGCCGCCGTCGTCACCGACCATGGTGCCCATGGTGTGCGTTCCGTGGTCGTTGTTGTCGCACGGGGCGGAGGTGGGGCACACGCCGGCGGGGTCGAACCAGTTGTAGTTGTGGTCGTAGGCGCCGTCGGCGCTCTTGCCGCGGTACTGGCCGGCCACGGCCGGGTGCGTGTAGTCCACGCCGCTGTCGATGTTGGCGACGACGATGCCTTCGCCGCGCACGCCGAGCTGGTCCCACACCTGAGGTGCCTTGACTCGGTCGATGTTCCACTCGACGGCGTCGGCGGAGGCCTTCTCCCGCTTGCCGTCGGCGGGCTCGGGGAGCTCGACCTTGTCGTCGGCGTCGATCCGGGAGACCTCGGGTCGCTGGGCGAGGGCGCCGGCGAGTTTCTCCGTGCCGACGACGCGGACCGCGTTCACGATCCAGTACGAGGTGTACTCGGCCCGCGCGCCGTCCAGGGCCTTGATCACCTCGGTCTGGCTGCGTGCCGCGTGGTCCTTCTTGAGCCGCAGCACCGTCGCGGCCTTCGCGGCGCGGGTCTGCTGCCCGTCGGCGGCGGTGAGGTCGGCGGCGCTGTCGAGGTAGACCCAGAAGACGGCCTTCGCGGAACCGTCGAGCTGGGCCCGGAGACTCGGTTCGATCTTGCGCTCGGCCGTTCCCGGGCCGGGGGCCGGGTCCGGGGCGGCGGCGGCGACGCCCGCACCGAGGGGGAGGAGCAGGGTCGCGCCGAGGGCGGCCATCCCCGTGCGCAGGAAGCGTAATCGCGATCTCGAAGATCGCCGGCTGTCGGTCTGTGCCACGTGTGGTCTCCTCGTACGCCGTGTGCGGGTCGTGCGGAAAGGGTGTGCGTGACGTGCGCGGGCCATGGTGCGGGAGCTGTCATGCGCAGTACAAGAGGGCCTCATGAGCCGAACCGGCACCGGCGTCCCTCCGTCGGGCCGCCGGGTGGCCTTTCGGGGCCGCGCGGTCCAGCCTGAAGGAATGACCGACCCCGCCCTCGCCCCGCCGTCCCCCGGTGTGCGGCTCGGTACCCCGCGCGGCCGGTGGATCGTGCTGACCACCGTGCTCGGATCCGGGATGGCGCTGCTCGACTCGACCGTGGTCAACGTCGCCCTGCCCCGGATCGGGCAGGACCTCGACGCCGATCTGGCCGTGCTCCAGTGGACGGTCAACGCCTATCTGCTGACCCTCGCCGGGCTGATCCTGGTCGGCGGGGCGCTCGGCGACCGGTTCGGGCGGCGCCGGATCTTCGTGCTCGGAGTGGTGTGGTTCGCCGTGGGCTCGCTGCTGTGCGGGATCGCGCCGAACGCCGGGGTGCTCATCGCCGCCCGCGCCCTGCAGGGCATCGGCGGCGCGCTGCTGACGCCCGGTTCCCTCGCCCTGATCCAGGGCTCGATCCACCCCGCCGACCGGGCCCGCGCGGTGGGGCTGTGGTCGGGTTTCGGCGGGGTGGGCGCGGCCGTGGGGCCGTTCCTGGGCGGCTGGCTGGTGGACGGTCCGGGCTGGCGCTGGGTGTTCCTGTTGAACGTGCCGGTGGCCGCGCTGTGCGTCCCCATCGCCCTGCGGCACGTACCGGAGTCCCGGGATCCGCGGGCGCGCGGAAGCTTCGACATCGCCGGGGCCGTCCTCGGCGCGTCGTCGCTCGCCCTGCTCACCTACGCCCTGATCGAGGCCCGGTCCGGCTCGGCGCTCGTCCCGGCCGCGGCCGTCGGCGGCGTCCTGCTGGCCGGCGCCTTCGTCTACGTCGAGCGGCGGCGCGAGAACCCGATGGTGCCGCCGGACATCTTCGCCTCGCGCCAGTTCACGGCCGTCAACCTGGTCACGTTGTGCGTGTACGCGGCCTTCGGCGGGTTCTTCTTCCTCGTCGTGCTCCAGCTCCAGGTGGTCTCCGGCTACTCCGCCCTCGCCTCCGGGGCCGCACTGCTGCCCACCACCGCTCTGATGCTGCTGCTGTCGGCCCGGTCCGCGGAGCTCGGCGAGCGCATCGGGCCACGGATCCCGCTGACCGTGGGGCCGCTGCTGTGCGCGGCGGGAATGCTGCTGATGCTGCGGGTCGGCGAGGATGCCTCGTACGTGCGGGACGTGCTGCCCGCGCTGCTCGTACTGGGCATGGGCATGGTGACCTTGGTGGCTCCGCTGACGGCTGCCGTCCTGGCCTCGGTGGACCCGGGCAGGGCGGGCCTGGCCAGCGGAATCAACAACGCCGCCGCGCGCGTCGCCGGCCTCCTCGCGGTGGCCGGCCTGCCCCTGCTCGCCGGGATGGGGCCCGAGGCGTACCTCTCGGCCGACGCCTTCGACGCCGCGTTCGGGCGGGCGATGCCCTGGTGCGCGGGGGTGCTGGTGGTGGGCGCCGTCCTGGCGTGGGCCACCGTACGGTCGCCCGCGCCCGGGGCGTGCCACCCGCAGTGCCGTACCAACTGTGCGGTCACCGCTCCGCCGCTCGAACCCCCGGGAGCGGCGCAGCGGTGATCCGGGGCTGCCCGGCGGCCCTACCAGGGGCCGGGGGCGGGCGGTGCCACGACCGGCGGGCGGTCGTCGCAGGTGAGGGTGTTGGGCAGTTCCCGGCCGGCCAGCCAGCACGCGACCGCCGGTCTGACGGCGGGTACGGTCGCCACCGCCTGGGCGGTGATCGCCCTGCCCCTGCTGCCGGTCCGGGTGCCGCTCGGGGTGCTGCTCGCCGCGGCCCCGCGCGGGCTCCGTCGTCTCGGCGCGCTCCCGGCGGCCGGGGCGCCGGCCTGCTCGGCGCCGTAGAGGCTGGAATTCGCTTCCCCCTGGGGCGCCTTCGCGGCCGCCGCCTCGGCCCTGATCCTGGTCTGGACCGGCCGTCCGGAGGCTTCCCCTTGTGTACGCAAGACGCTCGGAGGGAGATCAGCGGGCCTGTGACACCGGTACGGGCCACGCACGGATCCGCTCGGCGAAGGTAAAAAGATTCCGGACGGATCATGGGCCCACGCTGCGGTTCGTCACCTTTCGGCCGCGGCCCCCGCAGGACACAGCCATGACGGAGTGGCTGCGTCCCCCGCGATCCCCGGCCGTCCGGGACCGGACGCCGCGTCGTCGCGCGTTCGACTCCTGACGTGCCGGATTCGAGGGAGGACGGACCGTCCGGTCCGCACGGGCCCCGCACGGGCCCCGCACGGGTCGCCCGCGCGGCCGTCACTCCCGGGCCTCGCGCGCGCACGGCCGGTGGTCGTTCCCAGCGCCCGATGGGACCTTCGGGGCCGCCACACCCGCCCGCTCACGGCGCCGCCAAGACCATGATCAGCCAAAAGATTCCCCGACGTATCTAGTGACTTCACATGCGCTCGGCAGTAGAACTCGTTCTCATTCAGCCTAGCGTGAGGAAGGTCACATGACCGACAAAGGCCTGCACAAAACGAGCTCCAACGGAGTCTCGCGCCGCGGGTTTCTGAGTAGAACTGGTTCCATTCTCGGGGCTATGGCCCTTGCGGGTCAGATCGCCCCGACCCAGGCACAGGCCGCCACGGCCGACTCGGCCGCCGCCGGGCCCATCGACAACGGGGCCCACGTGCCGGCCCTGGTGATCGGGACCGGGTACGGCGGTTCCGTCGCCGCCCTGCGGCTCGCCCAGGCCGGCGTGGACGTCCACATGATCGAGATGGGCATGGCCTGGGACACCCCCGGCTCGGACGGCAAGATCTTCTGCAACACGACGGCCCCGGACTACCGGGCCTACTGGCTCCGGACCAGGACCAAGGCGCCGCTGAGCAACTTCCTGGGCTTCCCGATCGACAAGAACGTCCCGCGCTACACCGGCATCCTGGACGCCGAGGAGATGGGCGGGATCATCGTCTACCAGGGCCGCGGCGTCGGCGGCGGGTCCCTGGTCAACGGCGGTATGGCGGTCACCCCGAAGCGCTCCAGCTTCGCGGCGGTCCTCCCGTCCGTGGACGCGGAGGAGATGTACAGCACCTACTACCCGCGCGCCAACGCGGGCCTCGGGGTCGGCCTGATCGACCCAGCCTGGTTCGACACCGTCGACTGCTACCAGTTCGCCCGCGTCGGCCGCAAGCACGCCCAGCGCGCCGGGTTCCCCTTCGTCTTCGTCCCCGACGTGTACGACTGGGACTACATGAAGAAGGAGTCGGCCGGCACCGTACCCAAGTCCGCCGTGGCCGGCGAGATCCTCTACGGCAACAACGCCGGCAAGAAGTCGCTCCAGCAGACCTACATCGCCCAGGCCAAGGCCACCGGCAAGGTCACCATCTCCCCCCTGCACAAGGTGACCTCGGTCTCTCAAGCCGCCGCCGGCGGCTACACGGTCGCCATCGACCAGATCAACACCACCGGAGACACGGTCGGCACCAAGACCGTCCGCGCGGACAAGGTCTTCTTCGCGGCCGGCAGCGTGGGCACCAGCAAGCTCCTCGTCCGGCTCAAGGCCACGGGCGCGCTGCCCCGCCTCAACAGCGAGATCGGCCAGGGCTGGGGCGACAACGGCAACGTCATGTGCGGCCGGGCCAACCACATGTGGGACGCGACCGGCCAGGTGCAGGCGTCCATCCCCTGCGGCGGCATCGACAACTGGGACGCGGGCGGCGCCTTCGCCGAGGTGGCCCCGCTGCCGACCGGCATCGAGACGTACGCCTCGTTCTACCTGTCCATCACGAAGAACCCGAACCGCGCGCAGTTCACGTACAACGCGGCCTCGGGTGCGGTCGAGCTGAACTGGCAGACGGCCTGGAAGCAGCCTTCCATCGACATGGCCAGGACCATCTTCGACAAGATCAACTCCAAGGAGGGAACGATCTACCGGACGGATCTCTTCGGCACCAACAAGATCTGGGGCGACCACCTCACCTACCACCCGCTCGGCGGCGCGGTCCTGAACAAGGCCACCGACAACTACGGCCGCCTGCACGGCTACACCGGCCTGTACGTCATCGACGGCGCGCTCATCCCCGGCAACACCAGCGTCAACCCGTTCGTCACCATCACCGCCCTCGCCGAGCGCAACATCGAGAAGATCATCGCCACCGACCTGTAAGCACGGCCGGGCACACCGCCGGACAGGACGGCCGGGGACCGCCGCCGGCCGGAACAGCGGACGGAGCAGCACACAGGACAAGGGCCCGCGGCCGTCGACCCACCGACGGCCCCGGGCCCGTGGCCGCGCGGCTCCCGCCCGGACTCAGTGGCCTGGGAGCACGCACACGCTGTCGAGGCCGAGCACGTGGTTGAGGCGGCCGAAGGCCAGCCAGGACCCGATGCTCATCGTCAGCTCCACGATCTCCACCTGGCTGTAGCGCGCCGTCATCCGCTCCCAGAACTCCTCGTCCAGGCCGTGGTGGTCGAGGCAGTACCGCTCCGCGTACTCCGCGGCCAGCCGGGTGCGCTCGTCGAAGCGGTCCGTGGTGCGCCACTCGGTGACGGCGTCGGGGAACGCGTCCTCGACCTTCTCCCCGTCGCGGTCCGTCCGCCAGTCCAGGCAGAAGACGCACCCGTTGATCTGCGCCACGCGCAGCCGGGCGGCCTCGAACTCCCGAAGCCCCAGAGTGGTATGGGCGTACACCGACAGCGAGAAGTTGGCGGCGGCCATGCCGATGCCCGGTACCAAGTCGCCCCAGACGTACTCGATGGGGTGCTGGCCTTCGGGTACGTCGATCCTCATGACTGTTTCCTTCCGAGTTTGCCGATGGCGGGGCGCAGGGGGACGTCCAGGGCGTCGTAGAGACCCGGTGCGGCCTCCACCAGCCAGTCGATGGCGCCGACCAGCCGGCCGACGGCGGTGGCGTTCCCGCCCGCGGAGCGGTTCTCGCCCTCGTCCGTGGCCTCGATGGTGACCTCTATGCGCGGGCGTCCCTCGATGACGACCCGGTGCGCGCCGTCCCCGCCGTGGGGCGGGGACGGCCAGTCGGGGGCACAGGAGCCGTGGATGCGGGTGACGTGCTCGATGATGATGCGCGGTTCGCCCTCTACGATGCCCTGCACCTCGAAACGGATGGCGCCCTGCGTGCCGGCCTCGAACTCGCCCATCGTCCGGGTGGTGACGGTGGTGTCGAGGGCCCGGCGGTCCACCGTCTCGCGGATGTCGTCGAGTTCGACCCCGAGCGCGCGGGCCATCATCCGTATCTGACCGCCCCACACCATGGTCGGAACGGACGGCATGAGCATCATCGGCTCGAAGTCCATGGGCTGGCCCATGCCGACGAGGAGGCGGACCGAGTCCGGCTGGTCGTAGGTGGAGTAGTCGAATATCTCCTGGCAGCGGATGACGTCGATCCTGGTGCCGAGCCCGCTGAGCAGGAGCGGCAGCACGTCGTTGCCCCAGCCGGGATCGACGCCCGAGGCGAAGAGCGAACCGCCGCCCTCCGCGACCGCCTCGGTCACCGGATCGAGGAACTCCGGTGGTGCGCTGCGGTAGTCGTAGAGCGGATAGAGGGCAGGGCTGACGACGACCGCCCCGGAGCGGATCGCCCGCGTGATGTCGGCCAGCGCGTCGTCGGGGCGGACGTCACCCGAGGCCGCGTAGACGACGGCCCGCGGACGGGCGGCGAGCACCGCCTCGATGTCGTTGGTGGCCGACACCCCGACTTCGTGGTCCAGTCCGCCGAGTTCACCGGCGTCGCGGCCGACCTTGCCCGGATCGTGGACGACGACGGCCGCCAGTTTCAGCGCCGGATGGGCTTCTACGGCACGGATGGCCAAACGGCCGACGTTGCCGGTACCCCAGACAACCGTGGAAATCATGCGCGGAGGGTAGCTTCAGGACTTGCAGGTTCCTAGAGCCGCGAGCGGAAACTTCGGGCCCCGCCTCACTGGTTCCGGCCGCCGAGGACGAAGAGCAAGTAGACGAAGAACGCGAAGAGATGACCTACGAACAAGTAGGCAATGAGCCGGATGACCAGACCGCGCGGGAACTTCGACTCGAAGCGCGTGCGGACGCTGGTCTGCCCCGCGGCCGCCGCCGGCTGGACGGCCCCCGCCTCGGACGGCCGGGGTTCGGTGGCCGGGACCTCGGTGGCCGGGACCTCGGAGGTCGGGGCCCCGGAGGTCGGGGCCCCGGAGGTCGGGGACTGCTGCTCCGTCTGGGACATGGGTGGGGCTCCTCGGCTGTCGGTCGTGTCGGGGGTCGGTCGTGTCGGGTGACGCGTCGGCCGTCGGTGGGCTACGGGTGGTGCGTCGCGGTGGTGCCCGCGCCGAGGCACAGCCCGGCCAGACTGCTCTGCAGCAGGGTGTGGACGAACAGCAGGTCCGCACCGCCGGACGAGGCCGCGCCGATCCGGTGCGCCGTGAGCGAGTCGAAGTGCGCGCTGTCCCCCGGCTCCAGCAGGTGTTCGCTCTCCCCGAGGTGCAGCCGCAGCCGTCCCTCCAGGACGTACAGCCACTCCTCCCCGGGATGCACGCGGACCAGCTCGCCCTGGCTGCGGCCGTAGGGGACGTGCACGCGCAGCGCCTGCATCCCGCGGCCCGGGCCGCCGGCCTGCCAGTACGTCCAGCCGTCGGCCTCGCGGGCGCCCGGCCCCCCGGCCCGTACGATGGGATCGGCGACGGCCGGGGTCTCCCCCAGCAGCTCCGAGACGGTCGTACCGTAGGTGCGGGCCAGACCGAGCAGCAGCGGGAGCGAGGGCTGGCGCCGGCCGGTCTCCAGCCGCGACAGGTGCGCGGGCGAGAGCCGGGCCCGCGCCGCGGCGGCCTCCAGGGTGAGGCCGGCCCGGCGGCGCAGCTCGCGCAGCTGCGGGGCCACGGCGGGAAGCTCGACGCCGCTGTCGGGGCGGTCGGATCCTTCGGATCCGTCGGTGTCGAAGCGGGCCGCGTCGTCGGTGCCGGGAGCAGAGCCGGTTGTCATGCCCCGATTGAGCCAGAGAATTACCTCAGTGGCAATCTCCTTTGCCTCTGAGGCAAAGTCGTGCGCCGGATGCCCGCGGGAGCCGGAGCCTTCCCCTCACGAGGACCGGCCCGGGCCTCCTTCGGCCGGGCGGTCCGGGCCGAACCACCCGAGCACCGTCTCCACCGTGTCCGCCTCCGCCGCCGGCTTGTCGGGTCGGTGGCGCAGGACCCGTGCGAAGCGCAGGGCGACTCCGGCCGGGTAGCGCGGGGAGCGCTGCAGGCCGTCGTAGGCGATCTCCACGACCAGTTCGGGGCGGACCCGGACGGTGTACCCGTCGTCCTCGACCGCGAGCTCGCCGAGCCGCTCGGTCTGCCAGCGCAGCATCTCGTCGGTGAGTCCCTTGAAGGTCTTGCCGAGCATGGCGAAGGTCCCGTCGGCGGTCCGGGCACCCAGGTGCAGGTTGGACAGGAGGCCGGTGCGCCGGCCGCTTCCCCGTTCGACTGCGAGGACCACCAGGTCCAGGGTGTGCACCGGTTTCACCTTGAGCCAGTGTTTGCCGCGCCGCCCGGCCGCGTAGGTGGAGTCGAGGGCTTTGGCCATGACCCCCTCGTGGCCCCGGCGCAGGGTCTCGGTCCAGAACTCCTGCGCCTCGGCGCCCTGCGCCACCGGGTCCTCCACCACGAGGCGGTGCACCCGGGACTCCTCGGGGACCAGCGCCGCCAGGGCCTCGTACCGGTCGCGCACCGGCAGGTCGAGGAGTACGTCGTCGCCCGCCGCCAGCACGTCGAAGAAGAAGGGGACGACGGGAAGGACCCGGCGGGCGGCCTCGACGTCTGTCCGGGAGCCGACCCGGCTCGCCACCTCCTGGAAGGGCACGGGCCGCCCGTCCGCCGCGGACCTTCCGATGACCTCCCCGTCGAGGATGAACCGCTCGCCGGGCAGTGACCGGGCCAGTTCGGCCACCTCCGGCAACCGGTCGGTGATCTCGTCGAGGGAGCGCGTGTACACCCGGACCTCTTCCCCCTCGCGGTGGACCTGCACCCGGATGCCGTCGAGCTTCTCCTCCAGCGCGCACGGCCCGAGCGCGGCCAGGGCCTCGGCCACCGATTTCGCGGAGTTCGCCAGCATCGGCTGGACGGGCCGCCCCACGGTCAGTGTCACCTCGCGCAGGGCCGCCGCCCCGCGGGTGAGGACGGCGGCCGCCACCCGGGGCAGGGAACCCTCGAGCATCGCGGCCCGGCGCACCTCGGCGGCCGGCACCCCGGCCGCGGCGGCCACACCCTCCAGGGCGACGGCGTCGAGCGCGCCCTGGCGGACCTCACCGGAGAGGAGGCTGCGCAGGAACCCCTGCTCCGGTCCGGTGGCGGCGCGGAAGAGGCCCTCGAGGATCCGGCGGCGTTCGGCCTGCGCGCCGGCCCCCGCGACGGCGGCGAACCGGGTCACGGCCTCGTCGACGGCCGACACGGTCAGGGTGGCTTCGGCGGCGGGCTCCGTCTCCCGCGCGAGGGCGCGCCAGCCGATTCCCGGGCGGCCCTGCGGGAGCCGTCCCGCGAGGTAGGAGACCACCAGCTCGGCCTCCTCCCGGGGCACGGCGGCGAACAGCTCCGCGAGCAGGGCGGTCTTCCGTGAGCGGGCGGAGGTCTCGGCGACCTCCCGGGACACGCGCGCGACCTCGGCCAGCAACATGCGGCCATCCTCCCGCCGGTCGGCGCGGGGCGCAGGTCGGGGCGGGGGATCCGGGTCCGGTCCGGTCGGGGTCAGATCCGGGCCGGGGCCGGGCCCGGGTCCGGGTCGGTCACCTGTCGGCCGTGTACCCCGCCGGGCCGCCCCGCGTACCGCAGGCGCGGTACGCGGGGCGGACGGCGTAGTCCTTGAGAAGGTCGGCAGTTCACCCTGCGGGAGCGCCGGCGGCACGAGCCTGGCGATTAGGGTTTCCCCATGAAGCTCCGACTGCCCCGGCGCCGCCGAAGCCGCCTGCTCGCGGGCGCGGCCGCGCTCGCCGTCGTCGCGGGCGCGGGCACGCTGACGGCCACCTCCGCGGCCGGCGACGCTCCGGCCGTGCACCGCGAGGACCGCGTCCTGGACATGCCCGGCGCCGGCATCGACATCTCGTACTTCACCTCCGGAACCGGCGGCGGCCAGGAATCGGACGGCGCGGCGAAACGTCCCGCCGTCCTCCTCGCGCACGGTTTCGGCGGCAGCAAGGACGACGTACGGCCGCAGGCGGAGCGCCTCGCCCGCGACGGGTACGCGGTGCTGACCTGGTCGGCGCGCGGCTTCGGCCGCTCCGGCGGCAAGATCGGGCTGAACGACCCCGACCACGAGGTCAAGGACGTCTCCCGGCTGATCGACTGGCTCGCGGCCCGCCCCGGGATCCGGCTCGACGCGGCGGGCGATCCGCGCGTCGGCATCGCGGGCGGCTCGTACGGCGGTGCCGTCTCCCTGCTCGCGGCCGGTCACGATCCGCGCGTGGACGCCATCGCCCCCTCGATCACGTACTGGAACCTCGCCGACTCCCTCTTCCCCGACGGCGTCTTCAAGAAGCTGTGGGCGGGCCTCTTCTTCACCACAGGTTCCGCGGGCGGGCTCCAGCCGGGCGCCGCCGGCGCCCAGGCAGCGCGTCCTACCGCCGCGTCCGCACCCGGCTGCGGGCGGTTCCAGCCCGAGCTGTGCGCCATGTACGAGCGGGTCGCGGTGGCCGGCAAGCCCGACCCGGAGGCCCGCGAACTGCTGGAACGGCGCAGCCCTTCCGCGGTCGGCTCGGCGATCAAGGTGCCGACCCTGATCGTGCAGGGCCAGGACGACTCGCTCTTCCCGCTGGACCAGGCCGACGCCATGGCCAGGGCCATCGCCGCCAACGGAGCACCCGTCTCCGTGGACTGGGCGGCCGGCGGCCACGACGGCGGGATGCGCGAGGCGGGCCGCGTCGAGGACCGGGTGAAGGCCTGGTTCGACCGCTACCTCAAGGACGACACCGCCGTGGACACCGGTCCCGCCTTCCGCGTCTCACGGTCCGGCGGCATCGACTCCACCGACGGCGAGGTCAAACTGCGCGGAGCGAGCGGCTCCACGTACCCCGGGCTGCTGTCCGGGCCCCGGGAATTCGCCCTGTCCGGCCGGGAGCAGACCTTCGCCAACCCGGCCGGTGGTGCCCCGCCCGCGCTCTCCGCGCTGCCGGGCATCGGCGGGCAGCTGGCCGCCCTCGGAGGCGGGGTCTCGCTGGACTTCCCCGGGCAGAACGCCCGCTTCGATTCGGAGCCGCTGGCCGAGGGGATGCGGATCACGGGCAGCCCGGCCGTCACCCTGAAAGTGAGGTCGACGGCCGCGGACGGTTCCGCCGTCCTCTTCGGGAAGGTCTACGACGTCGGCCCCGACGGACGCCAGCAGGTGCTGCCCAGTCAGCTCGTGGCGCCGGTGCGCGTGGAGAACGCCCAGCAGGACCGGACCGTCGAGCTGCGGCTGCCCGCGATCGACCACGCGGTCGATGCCGGGCACCGGCTCCGGCTCGTCGTCGCCGCCACCGACCTCGGTTACGCGTCCCCGGCGGCGCCGGCGGCGTACACCGTGTCGGCGGCGGGCCCGCTAGCCGTGCCCGTCGCCGACGGCGTGCGGACGGCGTCGTCCGGGCTGCCGGCCTGGACGTGGGGGATGCCGCTCGCCGCGGCGCTCCTGGCCGCGGGGCTGGTGGGCCTCCGCAGGACCGGCCGGGGGCGGGGCGGGATGCGGGCGGGCGCGCCGCGGCCCGAGCCCGCGCCGGACGACGTACCGCTGGAGATCACCGGGCTGACCAAGCGCTACGCCAAGGCGCAGGACCGCTATGCCGTACGGGACCTGTCCTTCCGCGTGGAACGGGGTCAGGTGCTCGGCCTGCTCGGGCCCAACGGCGCGGGCAAGACCACGACCCTGCGGATGCTGATGGGTCTGATCACCCCGGACGCCGGGGAGATCCGGGTGTTCGGGCACCCGGTCCGGGCCGGTTCCCCCGTGCTGTCGCGGGTCGGCGCGTTCGTGGAAGGAGCCGGATTCCTTCCGCACCTGACCGGGCGGGCCAACCTGGAGCTGTACTGGCAGGCCACCGGGCGCCCCGCCGAGGACTCCCACATGGAGGAGGCCCTGGCGATCGCCGGGCTGGGTGACGCCCTGGAGCGCGCGGTGCGCACGTACTCGCAGGGCATGCGCCAGCGCCTCGCGATCGCGCAGGCCATGCTCGGCATGCCGGACCTGCTGATCCTCGACGAGCCGACGAACGGCCTGGACCCGCCGCAGATCCGCGAGATGCGCGACGTGATGATCCGGTACGCGGCGGCCGGGCGCACGGTCATCGTCTCCAGCCACCTGTTGTCGGAGGTGGAGCAGTCCTGTACGCACCTGGTGGTCATGGACCGCGGCCGCCTCGTGCAGGCGGGCGAGGTCGCCGAGATCACCGGAGGCGGGAACGTCCTGCTGGTGACGGTGGCCGCACCGGTGGACGAGGCGACGCTCGGGAAGATCGCCGCGCTGGAGGGAGTGGAATCCGTGGTCAGCGGCGACGACGGGCTGCTCGTACGGCTCGACGGCGCACACGCCGCGGAACTGGTCGCCGAACTCGTACGGCTGGAGGTGCCGGTGTCGGGAGTGGGGCCGCACCGCCGGCTGGAGGACGCTTTCCTCACCCTGATCGGAGGAGCGGCATGAGCGCCGTGACGGATGTGGACCGGGGCAGCGGCCCGGCCGAGGTCGCCCACGGCTACCGGGCGAACCGGACACTGCCGCTGCGTGTGGAAGCGCTGCGGCAGTGGCGCCGGCGGCGGACGCTGGTGATGGGCGGGATCCTCGCCGCGCTCCCGTTCGTCCTGATGATCGCCTTCGCGGTGGGCGGCGGCCCGGGCAGCCGCGGCGGCGGCAACGGCCGGATCACCCTGATCGACACGGCGACGGCCTCGGGCGCGAACTTCGCGGCCACCTGCCTGTTCGTGTCGGCCGGGTTCCTGCTGGTGGTGCCGGTGGCCCTGTTCTGCGGGGACACCGTGGCGTCCGAGGCCAGCTGGTCCTCGCTGCGCTACCTCCTGGCCTCGCCCGTGCCGAGGGCGCGGCTGCTGTGGAGCAAGCTGGTGGTGGCGCTCGGGTTCAGCCTGGCGGCGATGGTGCTGCTGCCGGTGGTGGCGCTGGCGGCGGGCACGGCGGCGTACGGCTGGGGTCCGCTGAAGCTCCCGACGGGCGGCGCCCTCGCGGCCGGGGACACGGTGGGCCGGCTCGCTCTCGCCGTCGCCTTCGTCTTCGTGTCTCAGCTGGTCACGGCCGGGCTGGCGTTCTGGCTGTCGACGCGGACGGACGCGCCGCTGGGCGCGGTGGGCGGGGCGGTCGGACTGACGATCGTCGGCAATGTGCTGGACGCGGTGACGGCGCTGGGGTCGTGGCGCGAGTTCCTCCCGGCACACTGGCAGTTCGCGTGGGCCGATGCCTTGCAGCCGCAGCTGGAATGGGGCGGGATGATCAAGGGCGCGGCGGTCTCGTTCTCCTACGCCCTGGTGCTCTTCGCGCTCGCGTTCCGCGGGTTCGCGCGCAAGGACATCGTGTCCTGACCCCCTCAGCCCCCTTGGGGCAGGACGCGCAAGGGGACGCCGTCCAGGAACGCCCGAATGTCCTCGACCGCGTCCCCGTAGTACGTGGCGTAGTTGTCCCGTGTCACATAGCCCAGGTGCGGGGTCGCCAGCACCCCCGGGGTCGTGCGCACCGGGTGGTCGGCGGGCAGCGGTTCGATGTCGAAGACGTCGAGCCCGGTGCCCGCGATCCGGCCCGCGCGCACCGCGTCAAGCAGGGCCTCCTGGTCGACGACGGCCGCGCGGGAGGTGTTCACGAGGTACGCCGTCGGGCGCATGAGTGCCAGTTCGGGGGCTCCGACCAGGCCACGGGTGCGCTCACCCAGGGCGAGGTGGACGGAGACGAAATCGCTGCTCGCGAGGAGCTCCTCCTTCGAGCCGGCGAGGATCGCGCCCACGTCTTCGCAGCGTTCCCGGGTGAGGTTCTGGCTCCAGGCGGCCACCTCCATCCCGAAGGCGAGGCCGATCCGGGCGACCTGGCTGCCGATCTTGCCGAGGCCGAGCAGTCCGAGGCGCCGCCCGTGGAGGTCGGCGCCGAGGGTCTGCTGCCAGGGGCCACCCTCCCGGAGCCCCGTACTCTCCAGGACCAGGTTGCGGGCGAGCCCCAGGAGCAGGGCCCAGGTGTGCTCCACGGGCGGGGTGCTCGCGCTGCCGGTGCCGCAGACGGTGACGCCCGCGCGGGCGGCTGCCTCGTAGTCGATGACCGAGTTGCGCATGCCGGAGGCGACGAGCAGGGTGAGCCGCGGCAGCCGCTCCAGCAGGGTGGCGGGGAACGGTACGCGCTCGCGCAGGGTGACGACGATGTCGAAGTCGGCGAGCCGGGCTGCCAGCGCGTCCTCGTCGACGAGGTGGTCCGTGAAGCCGACCACTTCCACGCGGTCGGCCACCGGGGACCAGTCGGCGGCGGTCGCGGCCGCCGACTGGAAGTCGTCGATGACCGCGCAGCGCAGGACGTCCGTCACGCGGCGGCCGCCGCGACGGCGTCGACCTCGGCCAGCAGCGTGGCGTCGAGCGGGCGGTCGGCCACGGCCGCGTTGGCGCGGACCTGTTCGGCGGAGGTGGCGCCCGCGATGACCGAGGCACAGCCTGGCTGGGCCGAGAGCCAGCCGATGGCGAGTTCCAGGACGGTGCGGCCGTGCTTCTCGGCGAGCGCGGCCAGCGCTTCCACGAGGTCGAGGCGCTCGTCGGTGAGGTAGCTGTCGCGGCCCTCGAGGCGGGAGCCCGCGGGGACGGGGGCGCCGCGGCGGATCTTGCCGGTCAACAGTCCGTTGGCGAGCGGGAAGTACGGCAGCACGCCGACGCCGTAGTGGAGGGCGGCCGGGACCAGCTCGCGCTCCGCCGACCGCTCGAGCAGCGACCATTCGTTCTGGGCGGACACGAAGGGGGCGGCGCCGGTTTCGCGGGCGGTGTGGGCCGCTTCGGCGAGCTGCCAGCCGCTGAAGTTCGAGTGGCCGAGGTAGCGGATCTTCCCCTCGGCGACGAGCTCGGTGAGCGCGGCGAGCGTCTCGGCCACGGGAACGGACGGGTCGGGGCTGTGCAGCTGGTAGAGATCGATGTGGTCGGTCTGCAGGCGGCGCAGCGACGCTTCCACGGCGCGGCGGACGTACGCGCGGCCGCCCCGGGATCCGGCCGCCGGTCCGTATCCCATGTCGACGCCGGCGAAGCCGAACTTGCTGGCGAGGACGACCTGGTCGCGGCGGCCCTTGAGGGCTTCGCCGAGGTGGGTCTCGGAGCCGCCACCCCCGCCGTAGATGTCGGCGGTGTCGAGCAAGGTGATGCCCGCGTCGAGCGCGGCGTCGACCACGGAGCGCGTGGCGCCGGCGTCGAGGCGACCGCCGAAGTTGTTGCAGCCCAGCCCGATCGCGGACACTTGAAGACCTGAACTGCCCAGGGGGAGATAGCGCATGCGTTTCGTCCTCCACACTCGTCCGGAACATGATCGACCAAGTCGCCAGTCTAGGCGGTGCGGTTCGGGCCGGTCGGTGCCTGTGGACAATCCTGGGCGGCCGCCCGTACCGATTGCCGATTGCCGATTGCCGACTGCTGGCTGCCGGCTGCCGGTCAGCAGTCGATGTCGACGACCGCGGGGCGGCCGGGGTCGGGCGCGTCGTGGCCGGCCCGGTGCCGGGAGCCTTTAGGCGCGGTAATGGATCAGGCCGTGGTCCTGGCCGAGCTTCTCCACGGACTCGGGCGCCGGGCGCAGGACGGGTGCGCCCGCGAGGAGGTCGAGGTGCGCGAGGATCGGAGCGGATCACGCGGGGACGGCCCGGGCGCGAGCCGTCCGGGGCGGCTGTTCGGGCAGCGGGCCCTCGGGCAGCGGCACGTACTTGCCGATGACCTCGCGGAACGCGCGGAACTTCGCGGTCAGTTCGCCGGCCTCCCCGATGGGGGCGTCGTAGTCGTAGCTGGTCACGGTCCGCTGGTAACCGGGGTCGCCGGGGCGGGAGCCGCAGTGGTTGGCACCGGCCCGGAATCCGAAGTGGGTGCCGCCGTGGGCCATGTAGAGGTTGACCGGTGAGGTCGGCCTTGCCCGGGGCCGTTCCAGGGGACGTAGGTGTCCACGGTGTTGACCCCCAGGGCGCGCAGCCGGGTGAGGCGGTCCTTCCACAGGTCGGGATGGACCCGGAAGTAGTGCAGGGCCCCCGAGACGATGCGGTGGGGGCGGTCTGCGCACCGGGAGCCTCCTGGTCGTGCGTGAGCATGCGCTGGCTCCCGGGAGAGGCCGTGATGCTGCCGTGAGGTGCGGGACGTGGCCGGATATATGAACGCGCCGCCCATGGCGTCAACGACCGACTGATCGATTCGACCGATTCGATCGATCCGGCTCCTTATGATGGACGGACCGCGTCCGCCGACCGCAGGGAATCCCGTGAGACCACATGTAGACCAGCGTCAGGCCCGGGTGCTCGAGATCGTCCAGGTGCGGGGCAGTGTGCGCGTGGCGGACCTCGCGGGGGAGTTCGGCGTCTCGCCCGTGACCCTTCGGCGGGACGTCGAGGCGATGGCGGCGCGCGGCGAGATCCGGCGGATGCACGGGGTGATCAGCCGGGTGGAACCGGGCCGCACCGTCCCGGGCGGAGCAGCCGGAGGAGGCGGCGCGGGCGGTCTGCGACGTCGGTCCGGACCGGGCCGCGCGGGCGGCGAGGGCGGCGCGCACCGCGCCGGGGGCGCGGCCCCCGGCGGCACCGGGCTGGTGGTCGGGATGGTGGTGCCGACCACCGAGTACTACTACGCCGACGTCGTGCGCGGCGCCCGCGAGGTGGTCGAGGCGGGGGGCGCACGGCTCACCGTAGGGCTGACGCGCTATCTGCCCGGCGAGGACCGGACGCAGGTGGACCGGCTGCTGTCCACGGGAGCGGACGGACTGCTGCTGACCCCCAACTGGGCCACCGGGTCGCCCGGACCCGGGGAGGGTGCGTGGACGGCGGAACTGCCGGTGCCGACGGTCCTGGTGGAGCGGTGGGCGCCGCCGGGGCATCCGGCCGCGTCGCTGGACCGGGTGGCCTCGGACCACGCGCACGGCGCGGCGCGGGCGGTGCAGCACCTGGTGAGGCTCGGGCACCGGCGGATCGCGCTGGTCAGCCGTGAGACTCCGACCTCCGCACGGCTGCGGGCCGGGTTCGGGACGGCCGCGGCCGCGCTGGGGCTGGAACCGGCCCCGGCCTGGCCGGCGGCCGGGCCGGGGCCGCTCACGGAGGCGGAGGTGTTCGCTCGTGCGCTGGAGTACCTGTGCGCGGCGGTCACGGAGGGCGGGGTGAGCGCCGCGCTGATCCACAGTGATACGGATGCGATCATGCTCATCCCGCGGCTCCAGGCGCTGGGGGTGCGGGTGCCGGAGGACCTGGCGGTGATGACCTACGACGACGAGGTGGCCGGGCTGGCCGACGTACCGCTGTCGGCGGTGGCGCCGGCCAAACGCGAGGTGGGGGCGCGGGCCGCGGAGCTGCTGCTGGACCGATTGACCAGTGAAGAGGGTCCGCGGGAGCACCTGGAGCTGTTGCCCCGGCTGACCGTCCGCCCGTAGGACGCGGGCGCAGCGGGCAGGCGCCGGGCGGCGAAGGCACCCGAGGCGCCAAGGGGCCACGACAGTGAATTGACTGTTTCGATCGTCTTGCGCGTTCGCTCTTTTGACGCCATGGTGGGCGGTGCGAAGGGGGACCTCGCACGAACGGCTACGGGTCCGTCTCCTCGGGGCGGAGGGCACCGGGCCCGCCGCCCTCCGCCCCGTCCGGACGGGGCGAGTGAACCGCCGCGCCCTCGCACCCGTGTCGTTTCCCGATGCGGCGGCCGGGGTTTGTGACCATCTCCCTGTTCACCTTCGAGGCCGCCCGGGACGACGTCGGATCTCACCGCAGGAGCCGCCAAGTGACCCACCCAGCCCCCTCGGCCGGCCCGGCCTCCGTCCCGGCCGGCTCGCCATCCCCCGCGCCGCCGTTCCGGCCCGTCACCGTGCTCGCTATGAGTTCCGGCACCCGGGCCTCCGTCCTCACCGGCCAGACACTGCCGGAACTGGTCAGGGTCGCCGACGTGGACCCCGACCTGCTCGTCACGGACTTCGCTTCCGCCTTCGCCGAGGACTCGTCCGCGCGTCGGCTCGCGGCGGCCGAGGTGTTGTTCACCGGTTGGGGCTGCCCTCCACTGGAGGCGGAGGCACTGGACCGGATGCCGCGGCTGCGGGCCGTCGTGCACGCCGCCGGCAGCATCAAGCACCATGTCACCCAGGCCTGTTGGGAGCGCGGCCTGCTCGTCTCCAGCGCCGCCGCCGCGAACGCCCTGCCGGTGGCCGAGTACACGCTCGCCGCCATCCTCTTCGCCAACAAGCGCGTGCTGGAGTCCGCGCACGCCTACCGGGCGGCCCGCGGTCCCATCGACCTGTTCCGCCGCTACCCGGCGGTCGGCAACTACCGGCGCACGGTCGGACTGGTCGGCGCCTCCCTCATCGGACGCCGCGTACTGGACCTGCTGCGCCCCTTCGACCTCCGGGTCCTCGTGCACGATCCGTACGCCGATCCGGCCGAGCTCGCGGCCCTGGGCGCGGAGGCCGTCCCGCTCGACGAACTGCTCGGCCACAGCGACGTGGTGAGCCTGCACGCTCCCGCGCTACCGCAGACCCATCTCCTGATGAACGCCTCGCGGCTGGCCCTGATGCCGGACGGAGCCACCCTCGTGAACACCGCGCGCGGCTCGCTCGTCGACACCGCCGCGCTCACCGAGGAACTGGTCTCGGGGCGGCTCCACGCCGTACTCGACCACACCGAGCCGGAGGTGCTGCCCGCCGTCTCCCCTCTCTACAACCTGCCGAACGTGCTCCTGACCCCCCACGTGGCGGGGTCGCTGGGCGGGGAGCTGGACCGGCTCGCGGCGACGGCCGTCGAGGAGCTGGAGCGCTACGCCCTGGGCCTCGGCTTCCGCCACCCCGTCGACCCGGGCCGGCTCACCTACTCGGCCTGACGGCCTCCGCGGACCCGCCGGCCACCAGCCCCTCCAGGTACTCCCGGCCCCGCGCGAGCTGCCCGGGCAGTTCCGCGGCGCCGGGATACCAGCGCTTCTCGTACTCCCAGCAGAGCCAGCCGTCCCGTGGAACGAGGGCCACCGCCTCGGCGAGCGGCAGCGCTCCCCCGCCGAGTCCGACCGGGGTCGGATCCTGCGCGGACGCCACGTCCTTGACCTGTACGTACCCCAGGTGCGTGGCCAGGGCCCGGCTCGACTCGGCGGGCGACTCGCCCCCGAGCCAGGTGTGCAGTACGTCCCACAGCACTCCCGTGGCCCGATGCGCGACCCGGTCCAGCACCCGGGCGGCCGCGGCCGCAGTGCGGTGCGAGTCGTGGGTCTCGAGGAGGATCCGCACCCCGTGCCGCTCCGCGAGGGGGGCCGCGGCCCGCAGCCTGCGGACGGCTCGGTCGTCGGCATCCGCGGCGGGCTGTGCGCCGCCCCCGGGGAAGACCCGCACGTAGGGGGCCTCCAGGTCGGCGGCGAGCCGGACCAGCGCGTGGATCTCGGCGAGGACCACTGCGTCGGGCCCGGGCGCGGCCACCTTGGCGTACCCCGCGATCCCGAGGACGGTGACGCGCTCGGCGGTCAGCGTCCGCAGGCCCGCCGCGCGGTCGGCCGCGGAGCTTTCGGGGTTCAGGGGCTCCTCGGGGTGGGCGCGCAGCTCGAGGCCGTCGTACCCGTGGGCGGCGGCGAGGGCGACGCTCCGCTTGAGGGGGGTGCCGGGCAGGCCGAGCGTGGAGAAGGCGTACCTCAAGGACGTCTCCCTCGGGTGGCGGCGGGCGGCGCGGCGGTGGAGGCGCGCACCATCAGCTCGGCGGGCAGCGTGGTGATGCCGCCGGGGGGCAGCGCTCTGCGGCCGGTGACCAGTTGGGCCGCGAGCGAGCCCGCTTCGCGCAGCGGCAGCCGGACGGTGGTGAGGGCGGGTGCGGTGTCCAGGCAGACGGGCAGGTCGTCGAAGCCCGCGACGGAGACGTCCTCGGGTATCCGCAGGCCCGTTTCGCGCAGGGCGGCGGCCACGCCGGTGGCGACGGTGTCGTTGGCCGCGGCGACGGCGGTGAAGGGGGAGCCGCGGCGGAGCAGTTCGCGGGTGGCGTCATAACCGGCGGAGCGCTCGAATCCGGCGTGCACGGTGAGGTCCGCGCAGCGCCCGGGCAGTTGGGGATCGTGGTCGCGCAGGGCGTCCCGGTGGCCTGCGAGCCGCTCACGCGTGGTGCTCAGTCCGGGCGGACCGGCGACGTAGGCGATGCGGTGGTGGCCGAGGGTCAGCAGGTGCTCGGTCAGCCGGAAGGCGCCGCCGCGGTCGTCGAACATGACGGTGGCGACGGGAAGCCCGGCGGGCAGGGGCAGCGGGGGCCGCCCGCACAGGACCACCGGCGCGCCCGTCGCGGCCATCCGCGCCAGGCGGGCTGCGAGTGCGCGGGTGTGCTCGGGTTCCTCGACGGCGCCGCCGGTCAGGACCACCCCGCCGGCCCGCTGGCCCTCCAGGAGGGCCAGGTAGGCGAGCTCGGCGGCCGGATCCCCCTCGGTGTTGCAGACGACGGACAGACGGCGGGCATCGCCCCGGCCGCCGGGTGCCAGGGCGCGCTGGAAGGAACCGGCGAGGATGCCGAAGAAGCTGTCGGCGACGTCGTGGACGAGGACTCCGACGAGGTCCGAGGTGGCGGCGGCAAGGGCCCGCGCAGGGCCGTTGGCGATGTAGCCGAGGTCCTCGACCGCCTGCTCCACCCGTGTCCTGGTGGCGCCCGCCACCGGGTATCCGCCGTTGAGTACGCGCGAGACCGTCGCGGGCGAAACGCCCGCTTGTGCCGCGACTTCGGCGAGTGTCACCGCCATCTGAACCCCTCCTCCCGGTCTCTTCCCGTCCGTCCCGGGTCATCGTCTCATCCGGTGCGTGGAGCTCCATCTTCCCCGATCGTGCAAGCGCTTTCTATCACCCGTAAGATTCTTGTACCGCCGTGTTGTGCGGGCCTAGCCTGAAGGGAGTGAAAGCGCTTTCTATTGTGTCTCTCACGACGGGGACGGCGTAGGAGCACGCCCCGGCACCGACCGACCGCACACGAAGTGAAGGAGGGGGCACCGTGAAGCGCAGGACGATGAAGATCGCCATGAACGGCGTCACCGGGCGGATGGGATACCGCCAGCACCTGGTCCGCTCCCTGCTCGCGCTGCGCGAGCAAGGAGGGCTCGATCTCGGCGACGGCTCCGTGCTGTGGCCGGAGCCGGTGCTGGTCGGGCGCCGTGAGGCGGCCCTGCGGGCCATCGCCGAGCGGCACGGGCTGGAGCACGTCAGCACGGACCTGACCGCCGTGCTGGCCGATCCCGAGATCGAGATCTACTTCGACGCGCAGGTCACCAGCGCCCGCGAGGCGGCCGTCCGGCAGGCCGTGGCGGCCGGCAAGCACGTCTACTGCGAGAAGCCGACCGCCCTGACCTTCGCGTCCTCGCTGGAGCTGGCCCGGCTGGCCGCGGCGGCCGGGATCAAACACGGAGTGGTGCAGGACAAGCTGTTCCTGCCGGGCCTGCTGAAGCTCAAGAGACTTGTCGACGGCGGCTTCTTCGGCGAGATCCTCTCCGTGCGCGGGGAGTTCGGCTACTGGGTGTTCGAAGGCGACTGGCAGCCCGCCCAGCGGCCCTCGTGGAACTACCGGAGGCAGGACGGCGGCGGCATCGTCGCCGACATGTTCCCGCACTGGGACTACCTGCTCCACGAGCTGTTCGGCCGGGTCCGCAGCGTGCAGGCGCTGACGCGCACCCACATCGGCCGCCGCTGGGACGAGGAGGGCAAGCCCTACGAGGCCACCGCCGACGACGCGGCGTACGGGATCTTCGAACTGGAGGGCGGCGCGGTCGCTCAGATCAACTCCTCCTGGGCGGTCCGGGTCCACCGCGACGAGCTGGTGGAGTTCCAGGTCGACGGGACGCACGGCTCGGCGGTCGCCGGGCTGCGCGGATGCCGGATCCAGCACCGCACGGCGACGCCGAAACCGGTGTGGAATCCCGACCTGCCCCTGACCGAGCGGTTCCGCGACCAGTGGCAGGAGGTTCCGGACAACAGCCCCGCCGACAACGGATTCAAGGCCCAGTGGGAGCTGTTCCTGCGCCATGTCGTCCTGGACGAGCCCTGGCAGTGGGACCTGCTGGCGGGGGCCCGCGGGGTGCAGCTGGCCGACCTCGGGCTGCGCTCCAGCGCGCAGGGCCGCCGGCTCGCGGTACCGGAGGTGGCGCTGTGAGCATCCGGCTTCCGTCGGCAGAGGGCGGGTTCCGTCTCCACACCCCGGTCACCGCTCCGCTGGCGCCACTGGGCCGCGGTCCCGCCCGCAGCCGCGTCTTCTATGCCGCCGCGCACGTGGTCGCCGATCCGCTCGCCGCCTCCGCCGACGCGGGACCGGTGATCGACTGGGAGACCACACTGGCCTTCCGGCGCCGGCTGTGGGCCCAGGGCCTCGGGGTCGCCGAGGCCATGGACACGGCGCAGCGCGGGATGGGCCTGGACTGGCCGGCCGCCGCGGAGCTGATCCGCCGGTCGGCCGCCGAGGCCCGGTCGGTGGGCGGCCGGATCGTCAGCGGCGCGGGCAGCGACCAGCTGGCTCCGGACACGGTCCATTCCCTGGCCGCCGTCACCGCGGCGTACGAGGAGCAGCTGGCGCACGTCGAGGCCTGCGGGTCGGGGGCCGTGCTGATGGCCTCGCGCGCCCTGGCGGCGACGGCGCGCGGCCCGGAGGACTACCTCGAGGTCTACGGCGCCCTGCTGCGTCAGAGCGCGCGGCCGGTGGTGCTCCACTGGCTGGGCCCGATGTTCGACCCCGCCCTGGAGGGGTACTGGGGGCACGAGGACCCGGACGAGGCCACGGACGTCTTCCTGAAGATCGTCTCCGAGTGTCCGGAGAAGGTCGACGGAGTCAAGGTCTCGTTGCTCGACGCGGAGCGTGAGGTGGACATCCGGCGCCGGCTGCCGGCGGGCGTGCGCTGCTACACGGGCGACGACTTCCACTATCCGGAGCTGATCGCCGGGGACGGCGGGCTGTCCAGCGACGCCCTCCTGGGGATCTTCGATCCGATCGCCCCGATCGCGGCGCGGGCCGCGATCGCCCTCGACCGGGACGACCGCGCGGGGTTCCGGGAAGTCCTGGATCCCACCGTTGCACTCTCACGGCACCTGTTCGCACCGCCCACCCGGTTCTACAAGACGGGCGTCGTCCTGCTGGCCTGGCTGGCGGGCCACCAGGGGCACTTCACGATGGTGGGCGGCCTGCACTCGGCCCGGTCGCTCCCCCATCTGGCAACCGCCTACGAACTGGCCGACGACCTCGGCTTGTTCCCCGATCCGGAGCGCGCCGAGGCCCGGATGCGCCAGTTGCTCGCCCTGCACGGGGTGACGTCGTGAGCCGGGCTCCGGCGCCGGACCGGTTCAGCCTGAACCAGGAGACGATCCGTCAGTGGTCGCTGCCCGAGCTGGTCGCCGGGTGCACGGCGGCCGGAGTCGGCGCGGTCGGGCTGTGGCGCGATCCGGTGCGGCGGTTCGGGGTGCGGGAGAGCGCCAAGCTGGTGGCCGGGGCCGGTCTGCGGGTCAGCTCGCTGTGCCGAGGTGGCTTCTTCACCGCCGCGGACCCGGCGGGACGCACGGCCGCCCTGGAGGACAACCGCCGGGCCGTGGAGGAAGCCGCCGAGCTGGGGGCCGGGGCGCTGGTCCTGGTCTCGGGCGGTCTGCCGGACGGGGACCGGGATCTTCCGGGGGCCCGGCTGCGCATCGCCGACATCCTGGGCGAGCTGGCCCCGTACGCCGCGGCGCACGGGGTGCGTCTGGGGATCGAGCCCCTGCACCCGATGTACGCGGCGGACCGCTGTGTGGTCTCCACCCTCGGTCAGGCCCTGGACATCGCCGAGCTGTTCCCGGCGTCACAGGTGGGGGTCGTCGTCGACTCGTACCACCTGTGGTGGGACGAGCGGCTGCCCTCCGACGTACGGCGGGCGGGCCGGGCGGGGCGGATCGTGTCCGTCCAGGTCGCCGACTGGGTGACGCCGCTGCCCGAGGGCGTAGTGCTCGGCCGGGGACAGCTGGGTGACGGGTCGATCGACCTGCGGGCCTTCCGGGAACTGACCGATGCCGCCGGGTACCGGGGTCCGGTGGAAGTGGAGATCTTCCATCCGGGGCTCTGGGCCCGGGACGGCGAAGAGGTGCTGGGGGAGGTGATCGACCGCTACCGCGAGCACGTCGCTTGAGGGGGGACGCGGCAGCAGAGCGGTGCCCGAGGGCGGGCGCGGGGAAGCACGGGGCGGTGGAGAGGCACGGGGGCCGAGGGGAACCGGAAGCGTTTCGGTCGAAGGAGACTGCGATGACAGATGTGTGGAGCCGCCGCGCCTTTCTCACGGCGGTGGGCGGGGGTGTGGTTCTCATCGGCACACCGGCCTTCCAGGCGATCGCCGGGACGGTCACCCCGGTACACGACGCCATGCGCACGGTGTGGCGGGGCCTCGTCCTGGGGACCGCGTTCTCCGCCACCGCGGCGCCGTTCCGGACCCGGCTGGCGAAGCTCGGCGCACAGGCCGGCCAGTGGCGGTCCTCGATGGCTCCGGCCGCCGGTTCGCTCTGGCCCGACCAGGTCTTCACCACGGATCCCGAGTGGATGGCCCAGAGCTACTACCGGCTCAGAGGGATGGCGGAGGCGTACGTCCGGCCCGGTACCGGGCTCACCGGTGACGCCGGGCTGCGTACGGCCCTGCTGTCAGGGCTGGACCACATGCACGCCCAGGTCTACAACGCCTCCCGGGTGCGGTACGGAAACTGGTGGTGCTGGCAGATCGGCGCTCCGCAGGCCCTGCTCGACATCTGTGTCCTCCTGTACGGCGAGTTGCCGGCCGCCCGGCTCGCCGACTACTGCGCCGCCGTGGACCACTTCGTGCCGGACTCCGCCGTCGCCTCCTACACGGGGACCAGCACCGGAGCGAACCGGGTGGACCTCTGCCGGGTGCTGGCCCTGCGCGGGGTGGTCGGCGGGGACGACGCGAAGATCGCCCTGGCCAGGGACGCCCTCTCGCCGGTCTTCCCGTTCGTCACGGCCGGTGACGGGCTCTACCGTGACGGCTCCTTCATCCAGCACACCTACGTCGCCTACACCGGCTCGTACGGGTCGGTCATGCTGGGTGGCCTGGGCATGCTGTTCGGCCTGTTGAAGGGGACGGCCTGGGAGGTGACCGATCCGGGCTCCCGGATCGTCCTCGACGCCGTCGAGCACGCGTGGGCACCGTTCCTGTTCAACGGACTGGTGATGGACGCGGTGTCGGGCCGGGCCCCGAGCCGGGGCGTCCAAGTGGCCGATCCCCTGCGGGTGCAGCTGGACGACCACACCCGCGGGCACTCCGTACTCGCCGCGATCCTGCTGCTCTCCGAGGGCGCGAGCAGCGCCGAACGGATCCGCTGGCGAGGGCTGGTGAAGGGCTGGGCCGCTCGGGACTACTACAGCCCCCCGCTGGCCGACACCACGCAGCCCCTGTCCGCGCTGGCCCGGCTCGCCGCGGTCGCGGCGGACGCCTCGGTCGCGGCCGAGGCCGAGCCGGTAGCTCACCGGTTGTTCCCGTCGATGGACCGTGCCGTGCACCGGCGGCCGGGCTGGGCGGCCTCGCTGTCCATGGCATCGAAGCGGATCACCCACTACGAGACGGGCAACGGCGAGAACCTGCGCGGCTGGCACACCGGGAGCGGCATGCTCTGCTGGTGGGGTTCCGCCTCCGGCAACGGCCAGTACTCGGACGCCTTCTGGCCCACGGTCGATCCGTACCGGCTGCCCGGGACCACCGTCTCGCGCAAGGTGCTCGCCGACGGCGCGGGCGGCGACTGGGGGGCCTCACGGCCGGATGCGACGTGGGTGGGCGGCACGACCGACGGGGAGTTCGCCTCGGTGGGCCAGCACCTCAAGGGGCTGGGGAGCACGCTCACGGCGCGCAAGTCGTGGTTCTTCCTCGACGACACCGTGGTCTGCCTGGGCGCCGGGATCGGTGCCACGGACGGCGCGGCCGTCGACTCGGTCATCGACAACCGGAATCTGGGGGTGGCCGGCACCCACGCGCTGACCGTCGGCGGCACGCTCCAGCCGGGCACGCTGGGCTGGAGCGCGTCCTTCCCCGGCCCCGGCTGGGCCCATCTGGCGGGCTTCGGCGGGTATGTGATGTCGGGCCCGGGGACGTTCAGGGCACTGCGGGAGGCCCGCAGCGGCAGCTGGAGCGACATCAACCGGAGCGCTTCCACCACGGCCCTGACCCGGCGCTATCTGACCGTCTGGTACGACCACGGGACGGATCCGGCCGGCGGGAGTTACGTCTACCAGATGATGCCGGGAGCCACGGCGGCCCAGACCTCGGCCCGGGCCGCGGCGCCGGCATGGCTCACGGTGCTCGCCAACGGCACGACCGCCCAGGGTGTCGCGGTCGGCTCCCTCGGCTTCACCGGGGTCAACTTCTGGCAGGCCGGGACGGTCGGCACGCTGCAGGCGGGCGCGCCCTGTTCGGTGACGGTGCGCGAGCGGGGCGACGGAACGGCGGTGCTCTGCGTCGCGGACCCGACGCGGACGCTGACCTCGCTGACCGTGACGTGGAACAGACCCGTCACACACGTGCTGTCCCGGGCGGCGAGCGTGGTCTCGGAGTCCACGGGGTCACGGCTCCAGCTCGGGTTCGGCGATCTGAGCTCCCTGGCCGGAGCCTCCCAGGAGGTGGTGGTGCGGCCGGCGTGACCCCCGGGCCCGGCGCGGGGGCAGGGCGGTAGATGCACAGGCCATGGGGTGACATAACGTGCACTCCATGGATCAGGAGCACATTACCGGGGACGGCGAAGGCGCGGGCAGGAGGCGGTTCCTCGCCCTGGCGACGGGGGCGGCGGCCACCGCCGCGGGGCTGGCTGCCGTGGCCGGCTGCGCCGACGGGGACACCGGAAAGGCGGACGGGGCGGGTCCGGGCCAGAGCCCGAAGCCGTCCGGCTCGCCGGAGCAGGACGGGCCGCGCGGCTTCGACGTCAAGGCCGAGAACGCCCGGCCGGGACATGCCGACTGGCACGTGGCCAAGGCCGGGCCGGCGCGGGCCATCGAGGGGTTCGCCGACAAGGCCAGCGTCCTGCCCGGCGAGTCCTTCGGCCTGCACGTCTCCACCACCGCGCCCCGGTTCACCGTCTCCGCCTACCGCATGGGCTGGTACGGCGGCGCCCGCGCCCGCCTGGTCTGGCGTTCCGAAGCACTGCCCGGGGTACGCCAGCCCGACCACACCGTGGACGCGGCGACGCGCATGGTCCGCACCCGGTGGACCCGTAGCGCCACCGTCGAGACCAAGGACTGGCCCGAGGGCTGCTACCTGCTGCGGCTCGACGCGCAGGGCGGCGAGGGCCAGCGCTTCGTCCCCGTCACGGTGCGGTCCGCCGCCACGACGGGACGTACGGTCGTCGTCAACGCGGTGGCCACCTGGCAGGCGTACAACCGGTGGGGCGGCTACGGCAGCTACGACGGCCCCAGCGGCGGGTACGCCTCGCGCTCGCTGGCCGTGACCTTCGACCGGCCCTACGAGTACGACGACGGCGCCGGCCTGTTCCTCGTCTACGAGGCTCCGCTGCTCGCGCTCGCCGAGCGGCTCGGCATACCCCTCGCATACGCCACCACCACCGACGTGGCCCGTGAGAAGCGGCTGCTCGAGGGCGCGTCGGCGGTGCTTTCGCTCGGGCACGACGAATACTGGTCGCCGGAGCAGCGCGCCCACTTCACGGCCGCCCGGGACGCCGGCACCAACATCGCGATCCTCGGGGCGAACTGCTGCTACCGCCGGATCCGGCTGGAGGCCTCCGACCTCGGACCGGACCGCACCCTGGTCTGCTACAAGTCCTCCTACGACCAGGACCCCGCCTTCAAACGCGGTCACCCGGCCACGGTCGACTTCCGCTCGCCGCCCGCCGCGGACCCCGAAAGTTCCCTGCTCGGCGTGATCTACGACGGATACCCGGTGGACGCCCCGTACGTCGTGACCAACCCGGGCCACTGGCTCTTCGAAGGCACCGCGGCGAAGGCGGGCGACCGCTTCGCGCACCTCGTCGGCGTGGAATACGACAAGGTCGACACCGGATTCCCGACCCCTCGCCCGCTCGAGATCCTGGCCCACTCCCCCGTGGTCTGCGACGGCCGCCCCAGCCACCAGGACACGGCGTACTACACCGTGCCGAGCGGCGCGGGCGTCTTCGCCACCGGAACCATGCGCTGGGTGGAGGCCCTCGACGCGACGGGCGACGGCAGCAGCGGAGCCCATCACGGGCTGGACGCGCGCTCGGGCGCCCTGACCACCAAGGTGACGGAGAACCTGCTGCGCGTCTTCGCGGCCGGCCCGGCCGGGCGCACGCATCCGGCGCAGGACAACGTGAAGGCCGTCTACGGGAGTCCGGGCGCGGGCTCGTGAGGCCGACCGGGCCACCCTTACGCACTGGACTCCGCCCGTAAGGGGTGTTTAGGATCATGTCGCGGCATCGCGTGTCGGTCACCGACTGGGTGAGACATGGAGGTGCCGGGACATGCCTTTCGGAGGCATCCAACCATGGCGATACAGCTGAACCACACGATCATCCCCTCCCGTGACAACCGGGAGTCCGCCGAGTTCCTGGCCTACGTCCTGGGGCTCGAGGTCGGAGCCCCCTGGGGGCCCTTCATCCCCGTCGACACCGCCAACGGCGTCACCCTGGACTTCGCGACCGTCCCGGCCGAGTCCATCACCGCACAGCACTACGCGTTCCTGGTCTCCGAGGCCGAGTTCGACGAGGCCTTCGCGAAGATCGAACGGGCGAGGCTCACCTACTACGCCGACCCGCACGGCCTGCGTCCCGGCGAGATCAACCACAACGACGGCGGGCGCGGCGTCTACTTCGCGGACCCCTCGGGCCACGGGATGGAACTGATCACCCGCCCGTACGGCGGCTTCAAGGAATAGGCAGGACGGGGCGAGGACGCAGCGGGTGACCGCTGCGTCCTCGGCCCCGGCCCCGCCCCGGCCCCGGCCGCCCCGCCGTCAGTAACCCGGCCGTTTCCCGTCCCGCGGCAGGTAGACGATGTTCGGCGCACCCGTCGTGGGGTGGGGCCCGATGCGGGTGCGGACCCCGTACACCTCGGTCAGCAGGGGTTCCGTCAGTACCTCCGCGGGCGTGCCCGAGGCCGCGACACGGCCGCCCGCCAGGACGTACACGCGGTCGCAGTACAGCGCCGCGAGGTTGAGATCGTGCAGGACCAGGAGGGCGGTGGCGGGCAGGTCGCGGACCAGCCCCAGGATCTCCAACTGGTAGCGGATGTCCAGGTGGTTCGTCGGTTCGTCCAGGGCGAGGAGGACCGGGTCCTGGACGAGGGCGCGGGCCACCAGGGCGCGCTGGCGCTCGCCGCCCGAGAGCTCGTCGAACCGGCGTCCCGCCAGGGCGCCCGCGCCGAGGGTGTCCAGGGCCTCGGCGACGCGACGACCGTCCTCGGGGCCGTCCTGCTCCCAGAAACGCTTGTGCGGGCTCCGCCCCATGGCCACCACTTCGCGCACGGTCAGCCCGAAGGTGCCGGCGGCGTCCTGGGGCACGACCGCCACCCGCCGCGCGCGGTCCTTCACGCTGAGCGAGGCCGCGTCCGCCCCGTCGAGCACCACGCGCCCGCCGCTCGGACGCAGGGCGCCGTACACGCAGCGCAGCAGCGTCGTCTTGCCGCTGCCGTTGGGACCGACCACGCCGATCGTCTCGCCGGGGCGGGCGGTGAGGTCGATCCCGCGCAGCAGCGGCTGCCCGTCGATCTCGTAACGCACCGCCTCGACGGCGAGTTCCACCGGACGGGCCGTCATCCCGCGATCCCCTCGGTTCGGGTGGAGCGGCGCAGCATCCACAGGAAGAACGGCCCGCCGACCAGCGCCGTGACCACGCCGACAGGGATCTCCTCCGGCGCTGCCGCGGTACGGGCGGCCAGGTCGGCCAGGGTCAGGAACACCGCGCCGCCGAGCGCGGCGACGGGCAGCAGCGACCGGTGCCCGGCGCCGACGACCATCCGTGCGGCGTGCGGGACCATCAGCCCGACGAAGCCGATCGCCCCGCTGGAGGCCACCAGCACCCCGATGACGAGCGAGGCGAGGACGAACACGGCGGCCCGGAACCGGCCGGTGTCCAGGCCGAGCGTGTGCGCGCCCTCCTCCCCCGCGAGCAGCAGGTCGAGCGGCCGGGCCAGGGCGATGAGCAGGCCGGTGCCGACGAGCAGTGCGGCGGCGGGCAGGGCCAGTTCTTCCCAGCGGGCCCCGCCGAGGCCGCCCAGCGTCCAGAACAGCACGCTGCGCATCTGGTCGGGATGTGCGGCCAGCACCAGGACCAGGCTCGTCAGGGCGGAGAGGACGTACTGGACGGCGACTCCGGCGAGGATCAGCCGGCCCGTGGTCATCGCCCCACCGCGCCGGGCCATCGCGTGGACGGCGACGAGCGCGCCCGTCGACCCGGCGAAGGCGGCGAGCGGCAGGGCGGCCCCGCCCGCGAATCCGAGGACCCCGGCGCCGAAGACGATCACCAGCACCGCGCCGGCCGAGGCCCCGGAGGAGGCTCCGAGCAGGAAGGGGTCGGCGAGCGGGTTGCGGACGAGTGCCTGCAGCACGGTGCCGGAGACGGCGAGCCCGGCGCCGACGACGGCCCCGAGCAGCACGCGCGGCATCCGGACGTCCCACACGATGGCCGCGTAAGCTCCTCGGCCCGGTCCCGGTCCCGCCCCCGGTCCTGGCCCCTGGCCCGCGCCCGGTCCGCCGAGCACGATGTCGAGCACCTGGCCCGGGGGGATCCGGACCGGCCCCAGGGCCAGCCCGGCCACGGCCGACACCACCAGTGCGGCGGCGAGCACGGCCAGGACGACCGGCGTACGGGTGAGCGCGCGGGCGAGCCGGCGCCTCACGCGGCGTCGGGGTGCAGCTGGGCACCCAGGGATTCGACGGCGCCGGCCACGCGCACGCCGAGTACGGCGGAGGACAGCGGGAGCACGACGAACCGCCGGTTCTTGACGGCGGGAACCTGCGCGAGCGCCGGGTCGTTCAGCAGGCGCTGCTTCTTCGCTTCGACGGTGGTGCCGCCGTAGTCGTAGATGAGGACGACCTCGGGCTTCCGCTCGATGACCTTTTCCCACGACACGTCACCGAAGGTGTCCTGGAGGTCGGCGAACACGTTCGTCCCGCCCGCCAG
The DNA here is from genome assembly GCF_040611715.1 of Streptomyces sp. NPDC006544. Lineage (NCBI taxonomy): Bacteria > Bacillati > Actinomycetota > Actinomycetes > Kitasatosporales > Streptomycetaceae > Streptomyces > Streptomyces sp. NPDC006544. The sequence goes on from NZ_JBEXOV010000009.1 coordinate 67,512, forward strand.
CGAGACGATCTCGTTGCCGATGCCGTTTCCTCCCGAGGTGAAGGCGGAGGCATCGCCGGAGTCGTAGGCGAAGACCGTCGGCCTGGCCTTGTCCTTCACCCGTCCGGTGACGGCGTCGATGCGGCGCTGCTCCTGCGCGATGAGCTCCTCGCCGCGCTCGGGCACTCCGAAGGTCCGGGCCACCTCGGTGATCTCGGTCTTGAGCTGGTCCAGCCCGACGGGCCCTTCGGTGCAGTACTCCACGCTGAGGCGTGAGTTGATCCCGCTCTCGGCGAGCACCTGGCGGTCCCGGCCCTGCGCCTTGTCGAAGGCGCTGGAGTAACCCCCGTACACGAAATCGGGGTTGGCGCCGAGGAGGACTTCCTTGGAGGGATATTCCTTCGCCAGCACCTTGATCTTGTCGTACGCGGGCCGGTAGTCGGGCAGTACGGCGTCGTCGAGGTAGGCGGTCCCGGCCATCTTCTCCTCGAGCCCGAGGGCGAGGAGGAGCTCGGTGGCGTGCTGGTTCATCGCCACCGCGCGCCGCGGCGGCGCCTGGTAGGTGCTGCTGACACCGCAGTTGGTGACGGTGTACGGATACCCGGGTGCGGCGGGCGCCCCGGCCGCCGCGTCCTCCGCTCCGGGCGATCCTCCGCAGGCGGTCACGGACATCAGGAACGAGACGGGCACGAGCGCGCGCAGGAGGGCGCGGGGGTACGACGACATGACGAAGCCTCTCCGGGGGATCCGCGTCCCCTGGTCGAACGGAAAAGGCGGTGCGTCAGTGTCTGACTCCCGGATCCCCCGCGGGGGAGGTCCGGTCACAGTGGCGGGACCGCACCGGATTCGCACCGGTTTCCTGTCCTGCACCGCCTGAAGAGCTCATCCCAGTCTGCCAGACGGACGATCATCACCGGCCGGGAAGTCGCGTACCCGTTCTGCTGGCCGCCGCCGGCCCGTGGGCCTTCATTCGTGATGCGAGTGCAACTCCGTTACCACAAAGGCGGCTTCATCAGGCCGATACGTCCAACTGCTCGCGCCGGGGCCGCCCTCGAACCTCTCGGCACGGGGCTTCCCCGGGCGTAGGATGCGTCACGTCGCCTATCCCGGAGCAGCCGATGGCGTGCAACCCCCCGGCCCTCGATGTGCAGTCGGTCGCCGAGCTCTACTCGCAACTCTCCGGCGTGCTCGCTGGATTCGCGCTCACGGCGGTCTTCATCGTCATTTCCCACTATCTCGGCGAGGGCGTGCCGACGGGCCGACGGCAAGAGGCGCTCGACCAAGCCCTTCCCGCGCTCCTCGCGGCCCTGCTCGGGCTGATCTTCAGCTCGCTCACCTACTGCGCCGTCGCGGCCGATGGGGACAACCACGGCCGGGCGCTGTTCGAGCACGTCGTGGCCGGCGTCGGTTTCGCCGTCGCCGCGGCACTGCTCGTCCTGGCCACCGTCCTGCTCGTCGAGGGCGTCCTGCCCTACGACCCCGTCCACTACGCGCGGCGCCTCCTCGGGCAGTGCGCGCCCCTGCCGATCTTCGCGCTCCTGTCGAACGGCGCGTACGCCTACGGCAAGGCGTACAACGACGGGAAGGCCCCCGGCTGGCTGGGCGCCCTCATCGTCCTGCTGCTGTCCTTGGTGCTCGCCGCTTCCGTCCTGGGCTACGCGGCGTACGGCCGTCCCCGTCTGGACAGGATCCGCGTGACCGGTGGCGGGGTCACCCGGACGATCGCGGTGAGCGGACTGTCGATCGTGACCGTGTGCCTGCTGAGCGTCGTGACCACCATGGGCATCACCGGCACGGGCTGCTCCGTGCCCGTCGGTGCCGTCGTCGCCGCCCTGCTCGTCGGGTTCCTCGCCGCCCTCGGCCTGTCCATCTGGCTCTTCGTCACCCGCCCGGTCCGCCCCCCGGACCCGGCCCCGGCTCCCCCACAGACACCAGCGCCGACACCAGCACCTGGGCCTGGGCCTGCGTGATGCCGTGATGCCGTGATGGCCGTGATCAACGCCCCTGGAGCGCGACCCGGTAGAAGACCTTTCCGTCGTGGGGCACCGCACCCAGCGCCTCGTAGAACCCGAGAGCCGGCGGGTTGTCGGTGTCGGCCGTCCACTCGACCCGCGAGCAACCGGCCGCGACCGCCTCGTTCTTGAGGCCCGCCATGAGCGCTCCGGCCACGCCACGGCGACGGGCGGACTCCCGGACGTAGAGCTCCTTGAGGAACAGGGAGGTCCCGGCGCCGGACGCCGGCCACAGGAAGGTGTACGAGGCGAAGCCCAGGACGCCGTCGTCATCGCGGGCCAGGAGGACCGTCGCGGCCGGCCGGTCGCCGAACAGGGCGCGCCGGATCTGTCCGGGGTCGCCGGGAGTCGGCTTCCCGCCGTAATAGGCCGCTATCTCTCCGAGCACCACGGAGATGATGTCCACGTCCCGCTCGGTCGCCTGCTCGATCCGCACTGCTGCCCCTCTCGCCAAAGGGCAGCGCCAACACCCCGCGCAGCGCCCGTACCCACCTCCGACACCGTCCGTGCCTCGGGAACCCTAACCGTCGCCTCCCCCGGACGGTAGGTGATCAATGCAGGCCTGGGCAGGCCGGGCCGTCTGGCGGACACCGCCGCTGCCGGGACCACCGATCGATGCGACGGCCGCCGCGACCCTCCCCCACCCCTCGGTGATGGAGCCGTCGTGCCGCACCCCGGGGCGGCGAGGCCGCCACATGCGGAATCTTCGCTGTCATATGCCTATCGGCTCTCGGATCCGCGTGCCTATGGTGTGGCTCCGGAACCTCCCGGGCGCATCTCCCTCCCGGCTCCCCACGGGAGGGTTGCCGCGCGTCCGGGCCCGCGCGGGCCCGGACGGGGGCGGATCATCCCGGGCCGTGCACCGTCTGGAGGTGTCCGGTCTTGCCCACCGTGAGGACGACCCGCTCGGTCTTGCCCAGCGCCGCCAGGACCAGCCACACGACGCCCCAGAGCAGGCAGGTGAGGAAGGTCAGAAGGGCGTGCAGGACGTGATTGACCTCCTTGTCGCGCCTGAGCACAGCCTGCGACGGGGACCGTGACTCGACTTGCCAGCCGTTGGCGACGTACTGATTCACCGCCCAGTCGAGGATGACCGTCCGGCGTTCGTCGTCCAGCGGCCCGCAGGCCGGCGAGAAGAGCAGTTCGGGGGGCGGTCCCGAAGGCGGCCCCCAGCGCTGCCACCTGTCAAGCTTGCGCATCGGCCTCGCCTCCCCATTCGTCGGGTCCGCCGCCCACCCAGCGGACCGGCCCGTCCTCGGACAGGTCGACGCCCTCGAGGCCGGCGCGGCGCAGGAACTCGCTGACGTCCGCCGACGAGAAGGCGCGGCCGAGGTCCGCGTCCACGCCTAGCACGTGCGCGGAAACCTTCCGCCCGCCCTTCGGCGATACGGGATGGATGACGATCTCCGCCTCATCGGCCATACGTCCAGGGTGCGACGAGCCGGTCACTCCAGCACGCCGGGGGCCGGATCCGGCCAGCGGAACGAGGGCAGACAGCTGATCGGCCAGGCCGCGCAGGGCCGCGCGTCCGGGGCGGACCGGCGCCCCGGACGACCGCCGATCGATGTCGGAAAACAGCGATGCCCAGATGAGAGGAAGGCTCTCACCTGGGCGTTCTACAGATGTGGCTGTTCGACGTGGCAGGGGTGGCAGGAGTCGAACCTGCGGCATCTGGTTTTGGAGACCAGCGCTCTGACCAGCTGAGCTACACCCCTTCGGCGAGACCAACCATGTCACGGCGAGCGCCGAAGATCCACTGAATTCGGGGGTCAGTCGCGGGGAAATTCTTCGCGAATCAGGGCTCCGGAGGAACGGATCCAGTTGACGAGCGGACCTTCCCCGCTGGTCAGGGCGATATCGAGGGCGCTCGGTCCGTCACAGCCGATCCAGCGGATGTCCGTATCTTGAGACATGCGATATCGAGCAGTGGACAGTTGGGTGGGGGCGGGCGCCGGGTTCGAGCAGTCGGACCACTCCCGGTCGGCCGGAATGCCCGGGCGTACAAGGGAGTTGAGCAGGTCATGAATCAAGGCCCGGCACCCCGCTCCCTGTCCGACGACGCCCTCTCCGAACTGCTGAGCGCTCAGCAGTTCGGCATCCTCGCCACCAACAAGAGCAGTGGCCATCCTCATCTCACCACCATGCTCTACGCCTGGGACGCCGGCGCGCGCATCGTGCGGTTCTCCACCACCGCCGACCGCATCAAGGTCAGGCAACTCCGCCGTGACCCGCGCGCGGCCGTGCACGTCCAGGGCGGCGACGTGTGGTCGTTCGCCGTCGCCGAGGGCGAGGCCGACGTATCCGGGATCACGACCACACCGGGGGACGCTGTCGGGCGTGAGCTGCTCGCGATGGTGCCCCGGGCCGCGAGGCCGCAGGACGAGGACGCGTTCTTGGAGCAGCTGGTCGCCGAGCGCCGGGTGGTCATCCGGCTGAAGGTGTCCCGGCTGTACGGGACGGCACTCGACATCAACGGCTGAGGAGCCCTCTCACATGGCGGGCCGACGGGTAGGCGTCCGGTTCGGCACGTCCCGTTCGGCGCGCGGGAAGGAGCCGGGTGGCGACCGGGGGCAGGCTGATCCGGCGACCGAGCAAGGGCAAGCGGTCGCCCCCGCCCGGAACGCTCCGTAGCGCGGACCGGCGCCGCCGCCCCCTTGACCGAGCCTGGTCCAGACCAATAGTTTCCGCATGCACAGCGCACGCGCCCCGGCACCACTCACCGCATCCGTAAGGAAGCCCATGCGCCGCAGCATGCTCGGCAGGCTGGCCGTTGCCGCCTGCTCCCTCTCCCTGCTGACCGCCTTCGCTCCCGCCCACGAGGACTCCGGGCGCGAGGACTCCGGGCACGACCGCTCGTACAAGAAGGTCGGCTACTTCACCCAGTGGGGCGTCTACGGACGGGACTTCCAGGTCCAGGATCTGGAGAAGAACGGCAGCGCGAGCAAGCTCACGCACATCAACTACGCCTTCGGCAACATCGGTTCGGACGGGAAGTGCTTCACCGGGAACGTTCCCGGTGAAGCCGACGCGTGGGCCGACTACGTCCGTCCGCTGGACGCGGAGAACTCCGTGGACGGTGTCGCCGACGACTGGGTGCAGCCGCTCGCCGGCAACTTCAACCAGCTGCGCGAGCTGAAGGCCAAGCACCCAGGCCTCAAGGTGTTGCTCTCGCTGGGTGGTTGGAGCTGGTCCACGCACTTCTCCGACGCCGCACTCACCCCGGCCTCGCGCAAGGCGCTCGTCGCGTCCTGCATCGACCTGTACATCAAGGGAAATCTCCCGCAGGACGGCAGTCGCGGCGGCGCGGGTGCGGCTGCCGGGATCTTCGACGGGTTCGACATCGACTGGGAATGGCCCGGCTCGGCAGGTGACACCGACACCCCCTACCGTCCCGAGGACAAGAAGAATTTCGCGGCCCTGGTGAGCGAGTTCCGCACGCAGCTCGACGCCTACGCCCGGGGCCAGAAGCGCAAGTCCACGTACGAGCTGTCCGCCTTCGTCCCGACCGCCCCCGCCAAGATCGACGCGGGCTTCGACGTCCGCCGGATCATGCGCGACCTCGACTTCGTCACCCTCCAGGGGTACGACTTCCACGTCTCCGGAGAGCCGAAGACGTCTCAGCAGTCCGCGCTGCACGCCCGGGGCGACTTCAGTGTCGAGGGCACGGTGGAGGCCTGGGAGCGCCGCGGCGCGCCCGCCCACAAACTGGTGATGGGCATGCCGTTCTACGGGCAGGGCTGGACCGGCGTGAGCGGCGGCGGGGACGGCATGGGGCAGCCCGCGACGGGTCCGGCTCCGGCCGCGTGGGCGTCCGGGTACGCCGACTACAAGGAGTTGAAGCAGCTTGCGGGCAACGGGAGCTACCAACTCTTCCGCGACCGGCGCAATGGCCACGCCTGGCTGTTCGACGGCTCCACGCTCTGGACCTACGACGACCCGCAGGTGCTGCGCGCCAAGACCCGCTACATCCGTGAAGAGGGCCTCGGCGGCGCGATGTTCTGGTCCCTGGACGCGGACACCGCCGACGGCGAGCTGTTGACGGCCGTCGATCAGGGTCTGCGCGGCCACTGACCACAAACGGATCGTCCCGGCGGCGCTCCCACACGTACGCTCGCCCGCATGAAGAACTCGACGGTACGGGCCGTCAACGCGCTCACCACCCGCTGGGCCGGGCACGCGGTGGCGGAAGGCGCCGGCACCGTGTTCACGGCCGCCGGTGTCTGGCCGCTGCTGGCCCTCCTGGCCGACGGCGCCGACGGACCGGCCCGCGCCGAACTCTCACAGGCCCTCGGCATACCCGCCCCTGCGGCCGCCGAGGCCGCCCGTGAACTGCTGGCCGCACTGGGCGGCGTACGCGGCCTGAGCGCGGCCACGGGCCTGTGGGCGCGGCAGGACCTCCCGCTGGAGCAGACCTGGACGGCGCGACTCCCGGCCGGTACCCGAGGCGCCCTGAACGGCGACGGCGACACCGACCGCAAAGCCCTGGACGCCTGGGTCGCCGACCGCACCGGCGGGTTGATCGAGAGGATGCCGGTCCACCTCGACCAGGAAACCCTCCTCGTGCTCGCCTCCGCGCTGGCATTGCGCCTGCGCTGGATCCGGCCCTTCCACTCGTTCCCCACCCTGCCCGACGCGGGCCCCTGGGCCGATCGCCCGCTGCTCGGTCTGTACCGCAGCACGTCCATCCTGGACCGGGTCCGCGTCGCACACGCGCCGACCGGTCCGGTGACCCTGCTGGAAGTGGTGGGCGACGGCGGCGTGGACGTGCACCTGGTCCTGGGCGAGCCGCAGGCCCCGCCGGGCCAGACCCTTCAGGCCGGCGTCGCGGCCGTCACCCGGGCCATCGCCTCGACGGGCGCGAGCATGCTCCCCGAGGGGAACCCGGGACCGGGTCTGCACATCGGCACGATGGGCTCACCGGAACGCCAACACTGCCTGGACATCGAGACGGTGGCTTTCGCCGTGAGCGCGGAGCACGATCTCCTCTCCCCCGCCGAGCCGTTCGGCCTGGCGAGCGCCTCGGACAAGCGGACCGGGCACTTCCCCGGCATCAGCAGCGCGGACCTGGCCGTCGGGACGGCCCGGCAGTCGGCCGTGGCCCGCTTCCACGCGGAGGGCTTCGAGGCCGCCGCGGTGACGGCCGTGTCCGCGGCCGGGGCCGGCGGCGCCCCCCGCACGCGGTTCCGCGTCCGCCACGCCCAGGTGGCCTTTCTCCGCCCGTTCGGCTTCCTCGCGGTCCACCGTTCCTCCCGGCTGGTGCTCGCCGCGGGCTGGGTGACGGAACCCACCGCCCACGTCGAGGAGGAATACACGGAAGAGGAGAAGTACGCCGAGGAGAAGTACGCGGACGAGAACTACGCCGAGGACGGCTTCCGGGAGCCCGCTACCCTCACCGGATGACTTACGGGATGACTTCCTCCGACCGGATCACCGCCGCCGACTCCGGCAGCTGGCAGCTCGGTGACCTCACCGTCCGCCGCATCGGCTTCGGCGCGATGCGGCTCACGCACCTCGCCGACGGCTCCCCCAGCGACCGGGACCGGGTGACCGGGGTGCTGAGGCGGGCCGTCGAGCTCGGGGTCAACCACATCGACACCGCCGCGTTCTACTTCTCCGCGACCCGCTCCGCCAACGAGCTCGTCAACCGGGCCCTCGCCCCCTACGCCGACGACCTGGTCATCACCACCAAGGTCGGTCCGGGCCGCGATCCGTCCGGGGAGTGGTGGTGGGCCACGCCCGGGCAGCTGCGCGGGCAGGTCGAGGAGAACCTGCGCCAGTTGGGCCGCGACCACCTGGACGTCGTCAACCTGCGCGTCCCGCGTCAGGCGGAGACCGGTTCGATAGCCGAGCACTTCGGGGCACTCGCCGAGCTGCGCACCGCCGGTCTGATCCGTCATCTGGGCGTGTCCAACGTACGGCCGGACCACCTCGCCGAGGCCCGTGCCATCGCGCCCGTGGTGTGCGTGCAGAACGCCTACGGGATCGGCTCCCCGGCCGAGGAGCACGCCTTCCTCGACGCGTGCGGCGAGCAGGGCATCGCCTTCGTGCCGTTCTTCGCGATCGCGGGCGCGGGAAGGGAAGCCGGAGCGGTCGCGGAGGACGGCGAGACCGTACGCGAACTCGCCCTGGTCCACGGCGTGTCACCGGCCCAGCTGCGCCTCGCGTGGACGCTGAGCCGGGGATCGCACGTACTGGCCATCCCGGGCACCGGCAACCCTGGTCACCTGGTCGAGAACGTCGCCGCCGGCGCGCTGCGGCTGTCGGCCGAGGAGATCGCACGGCTCGAAGCGGCGTAGACCGGCGGTACGGAGCGCGCGCCGTCCTCGGGCAGGGCGACACCGCACCCTTGGCGCCGGGCCCGGACCCCGGCCTGGGACCGGGTCACCGTGGCGGCGGCCGGACCGCCGCACCCGTCCCTCCGCTCACGCCCTCACCTCTCCGGCGCCGGGGGCGTCGGCCCGGTGTGCGGCGGCCAGGGCCGCCGTCTCGGTGAAGGCGGGCACACATCCGGTGCCCCCTCGGCCGGACACGGAGAGGGAGGCGGCCGCCACGCCGTAGGCCACGGCGTCCGCGAGGGTGTCGCCCAAGGCGAGCCGGGCGGTGGCCGTGCCGGTGAAACAGTCACCGGCTCCGGTCGCATCGACCGGGTCCGGATTGGCGGGGACCGGGTGGTACGTCACGCCCGCGCCCTCGTCCACGAGCAGCCGGTCGGAGCCCGCCGTCACCACGACCGTACGGGCGCCCAGTGCCCGGTAGCGGACCGCGGCCTCGACCGGGTCGGTGGTGTCGACCATGGCCAGCGCGTCCGCCGGGCATGACGTCTTCAGCAGCCCGGTCAGCGGGGCGATGCGGGCGAGCAGGGCGCGGGCCTCGCTCCGACCGGTGAGCCGGGAGCGGAAGTTGGGGTCGTAGGAGAGGTGTCCGCCGGCCGCGTGCACGGTCCCGGCGGCGGCCAGCACGGCGTCACGGCTGCTCGACGACAGGGCGCCGGTGATCCCGCTGGTGATGAGGGCCTTGCATCCGGTGAGCAACTCCCCCCAGGAGTCGACGTGTTCGATGGAAAGGGTGGAACCGGCGCTGCCGGTGCGCCAGTACACGAACGCGCGGTCGCCCTCGGTGTCGGCGCACAAAAGATAGGCGCCGTTGGGACGCGGGGACCGGCGTACGTGGGAGACGTCCACACCGAGTCCGGCGGCGCGGGCCAGCAGCGGAGCGCTCAGCTCGTCGTCGCCCACGACGGCGAGCAGGGCGGTGCGGGCTCCGGCGGCGACGGCCGCGGCCGCGGCGTTGAGGGCGTCCCCGGAGTAGGAGATGCGGGCGGGCGTACCGTCGGCGGCGTCACGCAGGGCGGTCTCGGCGTGGATCTCGACGAGCACCTCCCCGAGGACGAGGACGTCGTACCCCTCGGGGGCGGGGGACAGGGCGGGCGGCGCGATCCGGGTCACGGCCGGCGCTCCTCGCCGGTACCGGCGACCGCGCCGGCGCTCAGGCCCGCACCCGCACCGGTGCCCGTACGCGCGCATGCCCCGCAGCAGGGCCCCGCCAGACCGGCGAAGACGGCCGCCAGTTCAACCGGGTCGGCCGGCAGGCCGTTGCCTATGCCGACGGCTGCGGCGCCGGCGGCGAGCCACTCGCGCACCTCACCCGGTCCGATGCCACCGGTCGGGACGATCAGGGCGTCGGGGAGGACGGCCTTGAGCGAGCGGATGAACCGCGGGCCGCCGACATGCGCGGGGAAGACCTTCGCGGCGCCCGAGGAGCGGACGGCGGAGGCGATCTCACCGGGTGTGAAGCCCCCTTCGATGAAGACGGCCCCGCGCTCCGACGCCACGGCGCGCACCTCCGGAGCGGGGTAGGGGGAGACGAGGAAGGCGGCGCCCGCGTCGAGGGCGGCCCTCGCGTCCTCGGCGGTGGTGACGGTGCCGAGGCCGATGAGGGCGGGACGGCCGTGCGCGTCGGAGAGCGGCGCCGTGCGGGCGACGGCCCCGGCCCATCCGGGGGTGGAGGTGGTGAGTTCGACCACGCGGCAACCGGCGGCGAGCAGGGCGGTGGTGTGGCGGACGGCCTCGTCGGCATCGGCGTCGCGAAGGACCGGCAGCAGGCGCTGCGCGGTGATGGCCGCGTACGGGTGACAGGACAAGGAGCCCTCCAATTGTTCCACGTAATGGAACTTGGTATCGTGTAACGGAACTTCCCTCGCAGACCCTACCCACCTTTGGAGAGCGCGCGCCCATGGACGGACGAAGCTCGCAGGACGTGGAGGCCGAGGGCGCCGTGCGGGGCGGCAGGACCTCCGCGGCCGGCTCGGCACTGGAGAAGTCGATGCGCATCCTCGAGGCGGTGGCCGCGCCCGGCGGCCCCCACCGCCTCACGGACGTGACGGCGGCGGCCGAGGTCCCGAAATCGAGCACCTTCCGCATCCTGGCCTCGCTGATCGAGCAGGGCTTCGTACGCTCCGAGGGCGAGAGCCGCTACGGGGTCGGCCCCCGGCTCCGGGGACTGTCCGCCCTGGTCACCGGCGGGGAGCCGGCCGGCATCGAACAGATCCTGCGGGAACTCCAGCAGGCCACGGGGCAGACGGTCCACCTGGCCCTGCACAGCGGGGAAACCATCACCTACATCCGGAAGCTGGAGGGCGACCAGCCCTTCCGGACCGCCTCGCGCATCGGCATGCGGATGCCGCTGCACACGACGGCGATCGGCAAGAGCGTCCTGGCCCACCTGCCGGACGACGAGGCAGGCGAGCTGCTCGCCGCCACCGGGCTGCCGCGCCGCACGCCGAGGACGCTGACGACGCGGCAGGCGCTGGACGCCGAGCTGGACGCCGTACGGGCGCAGGGGTTCGCGGTGGACGACGAGGAGAACGAGGCGACCATCCGCTGCATCGGCGCCGCGGTCCTGGGGCCAGGGGGCCGGCCGCTCGGCGGCGTCAGCGTCACCACGGTCACGTTCCTCGTCTCCCGCGAGGAGATCGAGACCTACGCGGCCCACCTGCGCGCGGCCGCACAGGCGCTGGCCCCGCTGCTCTGAACCCGCGAACAGCGGACCTCCGACCCCAGACCCGGCACCCGGCACCCGGCACCCATACACCCCTGCACCCCTGCACCCGACGTCACGGGTCCCGCGGTGACGCGTCCTCGCGTCCGGCCGGGCCGGCCGGCCGACCCGGGTCGGTCAGCCGCTCCCGGTCGGCGAGCCGCTCCCCGTCCACCGGCGCGGCCGCCTCCGTGGCCCGAGTCCCGTCCCCCGTCCCGGCCAGCAACGCGCGGGCGGTCCGCAGGTGCCGGTGTCCCGGTTCCAGGACGGACCGGGACCGCTCCAGCACACCGGTCAGGAGCGTGCGGGCCTCACCGGTCCGGCCCTGGGCGAGCAGGGCGCGGGCCCATTCCAGCCGGGAGTAGAACACGTGCGGGTGGTCCTCGCCGAGCACCCGCGTCCGGTCGGCCGTGAGCGCCGCCCAGGCCTCGGCCGCCTCGGCGCCGCGTCCGGCCCGTCCGGCCAGCGCGGCCAGGCTCCCGCGGACGGCGAGCGTGTGCGGATCGTCGGGCCCGATCCCCTCGGCGGACTCCGCCCCGGCCAGCAGCTGCGCCAGCTCCCGCTCGGCATCCGCCGGATCGCCCGGCCGGAACCAGATCAGGCTGCGCCGGGTCGCCAGCACCTGCGGGTGGTTCGGGCCGTGGACGCGCAGCCGGTCGGCCAGCAGTGCCTCCAACTGGACGGCCGCCGCGCGGGGATCGCCGCCCTCACCGGTGAAGTAGGCCAGCTGGTGCCGGGCCGCCAGGGTGTCCGGATGGTCGGGTCCCAGCACGTCGCGGGCGTCCGCGAGCAGCTCGGCGAACCGGGCGGCGGCCGCCCGGTGGTCCCCGGACTCACCGACGAAAAAGGCGAGTTGATGCCGGGCGGCCAGGGTCTCGGGGTGCCTGGGTCCGAGCCGGTCCGTACGCCGCCGGGCGATCCCGGCCAGGTCGGCAGCGGCCCGGCGCGGTTGCCCGGAGTCCCCGATGGCGATGGTCAGCGGCAGTTCGGCTCCGGGGACCCCGCCGCGCAGGGCGAGGCCGAGGGCTTCGACGGCGCGCGCGAGCCGGCCGTCCTGGTGGGCGACGAGCCCCATGTCGTAGGCGTCGGCGGGCTCCACCCGGGCGAGCAGCCCACGCCACAGGTGGTCGGGCACCGGGCCGTGACCCGGCGCGTTCAACAGGTAGTCGAACGCGGTGAACCCGGTGCCGTAGTTGCCGATGAGGAGCCCGCTCGTGGCGTAGGCGGCGGCGCAGGCCCAGTCCATCGCCTCCGCGAAGGGTTCGGGCTGGAGGTCTCCGCCGCCGCGGGCCTCCAGGTAGGGGACGTGCAGCGCGCGCAGCCATGCACGGCTCACCGGGCGCCGCAATCCGGCCCGGCGGCAGTCGACCGCCGCCGCGACCACGGCGGCGCCGCGCGGATTGGCTCCCGGCGCCCAGCCGTTCTCCCAGGAGGCCAGCAGTTCGGGCCCGGCCGCCAGCACCTCGGCGACCCCGAACCTCTCCCCCGCGCGCAGTGCGGCCCCGATCCGCGGATCGTCCTGGTGGGCCGCGGCCCGGCGGCGCTCGCCCGGGGACCAGTGCCGGGGCAGCCGGATCACGGCGGCCTGGTGGAGCAGGTCGCGCTGGGCCCGCCAGGCGTCCCGGTCGGAGCCGGTCAGCCGGCTCTCCTCGCGTGCGTCGTAGCGCCGGAATTCCTGGACCCGCATCGTGGCGATGACCACCGCCGTGCGCAGGGAGGCGAGTTGTACGGCGGTGAGGCCGCCCGCGCCGAGGTAGTCCTCCAGGTCGTCGAGCCAGAGCACGGCGCGCCGTCGTCGCAGGCAGATCCGTACCGCCTCGGGCAGTGCGGCGCGGGAGAGGGGACGGACGAACGCGGACCGGGGGTAGCGGGTGCGTGCCACCTCGTAGGCGAGCCGGGTCTTGCCCGCCGTGGACTCCCCGACCACCAGGACGAAGCGGGCTTCCTCGAGTGCGGCGTGCAGCCGCGGTTCGGCGTCGCGTTCTATGTACGCGGGCGGCGTGGGCGATGCCTCGGCCGGGTGGGATCCGGCCAGTTCGGGCCGGTCCACGTGGCGCAGCAGCGGAATGCGGCCGCCGGCCGTGCGCAGCACCTCCGCGACGCCCTGCGCGTCGGCGCCCTCCTCGGGCGGTCGCATCCGCTCGGCCACCAGCCCGGACAAGGTGGTGACGGCCGCGCCGATCCCGGCGGCCCAGGGCCCCGAGGTCCACACCGTCGCCAGGGCCACCGCACCCGCGCCGAGCCCGACCGCGCCGAGGTATCCGACCCAGCCCCGCGCCCGGCCGGATCCCCATAAGAGCAACGCCGACATGACCGCCCCCCAGCCGTCCCGCGGGAGTCCCATTGTCCTCGCGAACCGGCATCCCGGTAACCCGGGGGACGTACTGCGGTGCGGTGTCCGACAGGGGCGCCGGTCCGCGGCGCACCCGAGCCCTGCGGCGGGTTCCGTACGGTCCGGGGGTCAGTAGGTGACGAAGACACGGCGGGCCGGGCCGTCCACCCGGATGCGGCCACCGACCGGGATCACGAGTTGCGGATCGGTGTGGCCCAGGTCGACGTCGAACACGGCCATGATGTCGGGTGCGTACGCGCGCAGGACCCGCAGGACGGCCTCGCGCTGCTCGCCGCGGAAGCGCTCGCGCTCCTCGGCGCCGAGCCGGTTCTCGAACGACCAGCTCTTCGCGCGGCCCATGAGGAGGGCGGGGAACTGGCGCAGGAGCCCGCGCTCGCCCATGCAGCGCAGGATCCGGTAGACCTCCTGGGCGCTCGGCATCTCCTCGGAGGTCTCCAGGAAGAGCACGTCGCCGGCGTGGGCGTCGGCGTCCCGCGCGACCCGGCCGGCCATCAGGAGCCAGGAAAGGATCTCCAGGTTGCCGCCCCAGCTGATGCCCTCGACCACCCGGTCGGGCTGGTGCCAGGTCCAGCCGGCCGCCGGCACCAGTTCCGGTTCGGCGTCGAAGGTGCGCGGGTCGTCCCAGGGGCCGTTGACGTCGCCGCTGGTTCCGGCCGCGGTGAGCTCGTACTCCCCCGAGGTGAACAGCGCCTTGCGCAGGGACTCCTCGGTCATCGGGTGCATCGCGCCGGGCCGGCCGAACTCGACCATCACCGAGCCGCCGTGGTAGCCGACGATCCCCAGGTCCCGGAGGAACAGCAGCAGGTTGGTGTTGTCGCTGTGGCCGAAGAAGGGCTTCGGGTTGGCGCGCAGGAGTGCGCCGTCGAGGTGCGGGAGGACGGTGATCTGGTCGTCGCCGCCGATGGTGGCCAGCACCGCTTTGATGTCGGGATCCGCGAAGGCCTCGTGGATGTCGGCGGCCCGCTCCTCGGGCGTCGCGCCCGTCTTCCGGGTCGTCGGGTACTCCACCACCCGCAGCCCGAACTCCTCCCGGAGCCTGCGCAGTCCCAGCTCGTAGGGCTGCGGGAACAGCCCGGGCAGCCCTGCGGAAGGCGAGAGCACGGCCACCCTGTCACCGGGTCGGGGCTTGGCCGGACTGCGGGGAGGGAGTGCGGGTGCGGGAGTCATTCCGCGAGCGTAGGAGACCGGCGGCCGCCGCCGAAACGGTTTACGGCGGCGGCCGGCGCGGGCGGTGTCAGACCGCGGCGATCGGTCCCCGCGCCGCCTTGACCCGCTGCATCGCGGTCAGCTTGCGCACGAAGAGGACGGCGAGCACGGCGGCTCCGAAGGTCGTCAGGTCCGCCATCGCCGCGAAGAGGTCGGCGTCACGGACCGCCTCGGCCGTCTCGGCGGCCAGGGACTTCCGGGAGGAGAGGAAGTCGAGCGTCCGGCCGCCGACGAAGGTCAGCCACCAGGCGATCACCAGGGCGCCCGAGGTCGGGCGGTACGAGCCGTCGGGCGCGTGCTGGGTGCTGGCGTCCCAGATCTCCCGCGCCGTCCGGTACGGGAAGAAGAGGTTCGCGAGCGGAACGAACCAGCCGCCGACGGCCCAGCCGGTGGACTGGCTGAAGCCGTCGGGGCGGAACACCTGGCCGTTGCAGCGGACCCGGTAGAACCAGACGAGGAAGACCACGGCCGTCGCCAGGCCGGTGAGGAGCTGCCAGGCACCGATCGGAACGAGGGAGGAGTCGGCCACTTCGAGGCTTTCCCTCACGGAGTCCCGGGGATCGGCCACGAGGTCGCCCCTCAGCTTCCAGGCGTACAGCCCGATCCCTGACGCGGCGAGGGCAAGTGCGGCGCACACGCAGAGCAGCGCGGTCAGGGCCGTCGCCAGACCCTGCGGTGAACGCAGGACGTCGATGAACTGCGGCGGCTGTGGCTGCGTGTACGGGTGCGGCTGCGGGTGCGGCTGCGGGCGTGAAGACGGGCTCGCGGATGGACCGGGCGCGTTGAAAGACATGACGAAGTACCCCCCACGGGAACGTTTGCGGCCGTGTGCCACGGCTACGGGCCCGTCGGGGGCGACCCCGGCCGAGCCGCCCCAAGGTATGTCATGCCCCTGCTGGAAGCCCGACACCTGTCGGTTGCGGAAGCGAACGGCTCCCCTGTGTCCCGACGCACGGCGACCGGGCGTGCACCCTCGATGGCTCCCTATACTTCCCTATCAATCCTTAACCGCACCTTCTTGGGGTAGTGTTCGTCGGTATGGAGAACGATGGAGGGACCGGATCCGAGCTCTATTCGGTCGGTGAGGTCGCCGAGCGGCTGGGGCTGCACGTGCGGACCGTGCGGGGTTACGTCCGCGACGGCCGGCTGAAGGCCGTCCGCATCGGCAAGCAGTACCGGATCAGCCGCGCGGACTTCGAAGCCCTGACCAGCCTGCCGTCCGAGGGTCCCGGCGCCGGGGGCGGGGCCGGGGGCGGCCCGGGGGCCGGCGCGCCGCTGGGCCAGGTGGAGGTGTCGAGCATCGTGCAGATCGACACGATCGACCCGGACGCCGCGAGCCGGCTCGCCACCCTCGTCACGGCGAGCGCCCAGTCACCACGGGACACTCCGACACCACTGCGCGTCCAGACCCTCTACGACAAGGAGCGCGCCCGCATGAAGATCGTGATCCTCGGCGATGCCGTCACTTCCGCCGAGTTGCTCCATCTGATCGACGGCCTGCTCGGACCGGGCAACGGCATGGGCGGGGCGGCCCGCCGTGGCTGACCTCCTCGTGGAGCACCACGGCGTTCCGGTGATCGTCTGCGCCGCCGACGGCCCGCCCGTCGCCACCGTGCAGGACGCCCTCGACCAGCTGATCGGCAGTGCCTTCCACCGGGCCGAGGTGGTCGCCGTCCCCGCGGAGCGGTTCGACGACGCGTTCTTCGACCTCAGCAGCGGCCTGGCCGGGGCGATCATGCAGAAGTGCGTGAACTACCGGATCCGCCTGGTGGTCCTCGGCGACATCACGCACCGCCTGCGGGCCGGCTCCGCCCTCTCCGACCTCGTCCGCGAAGCGAACCGGGGCCGGCACGTCTGGTTCCTCCCCGACGTCGAATCGCTCGTCGTTCGACTGGCCCCGGAGGCACCCGGGAGTTCATACTCCGGATAAGTGTTATCGGGGTCCCTCTCGACGGTCTCCCAGGTATTGGGCATCATCGACCGCCGGTACGGACAGGGACTTCCACTATGAGCACTCAGCACACGGCAGAGCTGGTCGCCGCGGCCCGCGCGGGCGATCCCCGCGCGCAGGACGACCTCGTCAGCGCGCATCTGCCGCTCGTCTACAACATCGTCGGGCGGGCCCTGAACGGGTCCGTCGACGTGGACGACGTGGTCCAGGACACCATGCTCCGCGCACTCGACGGACTGGGCGGCCTGCGCGACGACCACAGCTTCCGGTCCTGGCTGGTCGCCATCGCCATGAACCGCGTGCGCGCCCACTGGCAGGCCCGCAGGAGCGCGCCGGGCGAGAGCGGCCTGGAGGCCGCCTGGGACCTGGCCGATCCGGGCGCCGACTTCGTGGACCTGACGGTCGTACGGCTCCAGCTGGAGGGCCAGCGGCGCGAGACGGCCCGCGCCACGCGCTGGCTGGAACCCGAGGACCGGGCGCTGCTGTCCCTGTGGTGGCTGGAGTGCGCCGGGGAGCTGACGCGTGCGGACGTGGCGGCGGCCCTGGAGCTGTCCCCGCAGCACACCGCGGTACGGGTGCAGCGGATGAAGGCGCAGCTGGAGTCGGCCCGGGTGGTGGAGCGGGCGCTCGCCACGCAGCCGCCGTGTGAGGGTCTGCGGTCCGTGGCCGCGGGCTGGGACGGCCTGCCCTCTGCTCTGTGGCGCAAGCGAATAGCCCGGCACGCCCGCGAGTGCCTGCGGTGCTCGGGGCTGTGGAACGGTCTGCTGCCGGCCGAGGGCCTGCTGGCCGGGCTGGCGCTGGTACCGGTCTCGATGGCTCTCCTCGCGGGCGTACGGTCGGCCGCCGCGGCCGGTTTCGCGCCCGTGGGCCTGGCCTCCGCCCTACCGGGTGACGTCTCGGGCTCCGCGGGCCCGGCAGGTTCGGGCGATCCCGTCGTGGGCTTCCAGGCCGAGGCGGGCACCGGCCCGGACGCCGGCGCGGGCGCCGACACGGGCGGGGAGGCGAGCCGCGCCTCGTTGCGCAAGCAGCGCCGCACCCGCGGCCGCCGCCGGGTGGTCGGCGGTGCGGTGCTCGCCGCCTGTGTGGTGGGCGGCGGACTGACGTACCTCGGCACGCGGCCCGGCACCGCGGCCCCCGAGGCGCCGCCGGCCGCGCTCGTAGCGCCCGAGTCGGGCATCGCGCTGCCCCCCGAGTCACCCTCGCCCGCGGCGAGCCCGTCGGAATCCGCCTCCCCCAGCCCGAGCGCCAGCCCGAGTCCGGCGCCGAGCCCCACGCCGACACCCACCCCCAGTGCGAAGCCGACCCCGAAGTCGACTCCGCCCAAGCCCCCGGCGCCCGCGCCCGCTCCGGGCGGCGGCGGCCAGGCGGCCCAGGTGATCGCGCTGGTCAACTCCGAGCGCGCCGCCGCCGGCTGCGGGCCGCTCAAGGAGGACGCGCAGCTGCGTACGGCCGCCCAGGGCCACTCCGACGACATGGCGAGCCGGGACTTCTTCTCGCACACCAACCCCGACGGCGCCGACCCGGGGAAGCGGACGACCGCCGCCGGGTACCGCTGGTCCACGTACGGCGAGAACATCGCTCGGGGCCAGCAGACCCCGCAGCAGGTCATGGACTCATGGATGAAGAGCCAGGGACACCGCGAGAACATACTCAACTGCTCGTTCAAGGACATCGGCGTGGGCATCCACCAGGGCCCCGGAGGTCCGTGGTGGACGCAGAACTTCGGAGCCCGGATGTAGCGCCGCGCACCGTGCGCACTCGAGCCCGCCTCGAGTCCCCCTCGCGTCCCGCCCACACTCCCGCTCGGGCGCCCGTACTCCCGCCCGTCCGCCGCGCGGACGAATCCCCCGCCTGATTCAAAACCGGGGCAAGATAGGGGCTGGAACCAAACGGGCAGATCAGGGGGAGGTGACGCGCATGGCCAGGAAGAAGCTCCGCCCGCACCAGCGCGAGGCCGTCGACGCCGTGGTGCGGGCGCTGGAGCTGGCCGCCGGGCGCCTGGTCCCCCAGTCCGGGCTCCGGACCCAGGTCATCATGGCGACGGGCTCCGGCAAGTCGCTGGTCGCCGTGCACGCGGCGGAGGAGCTGCGGACCGGACGGGTGCTGGTCCTGGTCCCCTCCCTCGACCTGCTCGTGCAGACCGCGGCGGCCTGGCGCGAGGGTGGCCGGACCGGACGCGCCTTCGCCGTGTGCTCCCTGCGCGGCGAGGACGCCGGGGTGCCCACCACCACCGATCCGGCCGAACTCGCCCGCTGGGCGGGCCTCCCGGTGGACCGGGTGACGGTGTTCGCCACGTACGCCTCGCTGGGTCTGGGCACCATCGAGCGCGCCCACCGGGAGGGCCTGCCGGGCTGGGACCTGATCGTGGTCGACGAGGCGCACCGGACCTCCGGGCGGATCGGCAAGCCGTGGGCGGTGGTGCACGACAACACCCGGATCCCGGCCGTCCGGCGGCTGTACATGACGGCCACCCCGCGGGTCTGGCAGGACGGTGAGGACGCGGACTACCCGGAGGACACCGCGGGCGCCGCGGGTACCGCGGGCGGCGCGGCGGCCGAGGGCGGAGCGCAGGCCGAGGGCGGAGCGGCCAGGACGCGCGGCCGGGGCGATCTGGTCGCCTCCATGGAGGACGACCCGGCCGGGCCGTTCGGCGCCCGCTGCTACACCCTCACCCTCTCGGAGGCCATCGACCGGGGCATCTGCGCGCCGTACCGGGTGGTCTGCGTGGACGTCAGCGATCCCGAGTTCCAGGCGGCCGTACTGCTCGGCCCGGACGGGCGCTCCGACGCGGTGCGGGGGGTCCGGCTCGCGGCCCTGCAGACGGCGCTGGTGAAGGCGGCCGTCGACCAGGGCTTCCGGCGCACCCTCGTCTTCCACCACCTGACCAAGGAGGCCGAGGCCTTCGCGGCCGGGCTGCCCGCGGTGGCCGCGCGGCTGCGGGCCACGAGCTGGGCGCCCCGGCCGGTGTACCCCCGTACCGTCTGGGCGGACTGGCTGTGCGGGCAGCACACCGCGGCGCACCGGCGCCGGGTCCTGGGCGCCTTCGCGGACGACAAGATCGCCGACAAGGCGTTCCTCGGCAGTGTCCGGGTGCTGGGCGAGGGAGTGGACACCAAGGAATGCGACTCGGTCTTCTGGGCCGACGTACGGGGTTCCATGCCCGACCTGGTCCAGGCGGTCGGCAGGGCGCTGCGCGTACGGCCCGGCGAGGGCAAGGTCGCGTCCCTGGTGGTGCCGGTGCTGCTGGGGCCGGGCGAGTCCCCCGAGACGATGCTGTCCTCACGGGCGTACGGGGACCTCGCACGGCTGCTGGAGGCCCTGCGCGCCCACGACACGCGGCTCGTCGAGGCCCTGGCGCAGCCTCAGGCGCAGAGCCGTCGCGCGGCGCAGGGCGCGGGCGGGGTGGGGACCGCGGGCGCCTCCGGTCTGCGCGGCGGCGCCGAGGCGCTGCTCAGCTTCTCCGTGCCGCGCGATCCGGCGCTGCTGGCGGCCTTCGTCCGGCTGCGCGTCCTGCACCCGGAACACGAGCACTGGCGGCGGGGCGTGGAAGCGGCCCGGCTGTACGCGGCGGCGAACGGGGACCTGAAGGTGCCGTTCGCGTTCAAGGTGCCCGCGGCCGGCGGAGCCGTGGATACCGGCCGGGCTGTCGGCGCGGCCGGGGCGGCCGGAGCTCCGGGGACGGTCGGGGCTGCCGGGACGGAAGGGGTTGTTGAGGCCGCCGCAGTCGGGGGCGCCGGACCGCGGTGGCCGCCCGGGCTCGCCCGGTTCCCCCTCGGCCAGTGGATCGCGGACGTGCGACGTACGTACCGGCGCGGCGCGCTGGGCCGGGAACGGGCGGCCCAGCTCGACGCTCTGGGCATGGTGTGGAACCACTTCGACGTGGCCTTCGAGGAGGGCCTCGCGGCGGCCCGGGGCTGGGCGGAGGAACACGGGCACCTGCTGCCCCCGGTGGACGCCGTCTGGCGGGGCGCCCCGGTCGGGGTCTGGGTCAAGAACCAGCGGGCGGCGGCCCGCCGCGAAGGGCCCGGCGCCCTGTCGGAGGAGCGCCGGGAGGCGCTGGAGGCCATCGACGCGTCCTGGTGCCCGGCCTGGGAGATCTCCTGGCAGCGGGCCTTCCACCTGACCCGCGTGCACCTGGACGCGGGCGGCCGGCTGCCGGAGGGACCCGGCGAGGCCGTCGTCCAGGGGGAGGACCTCGGCGTGTGGCTGCGCGGGCAGCGGCAGTCCTGGGAGCGGCTGAGCTGGTCCCAGCGGTGGTTGCTGGAACACGCCCTCGGGGTGACTCCGGCCGGGGACGCGGACCGGCCACGGCCCCGGGTGGGCCATGCCGCGGCGTGGGCGGCCCATCTGGAGGCGGCCCGGCAGTTCCACGGCCGCGAGCGGCACCTGCGGGTGCCCCGGAACCATGTCGAGCGGGTCGGCGACCGGGAGCTGCGCCTCGGCGCCTGGATCGCCAACCAGCGCTCCCGCGCCGCCTCCCTCACCGAGGCGCGGGCGCGGGCGCTCACCGAGCTGGGGATGCGCTGGTCGGCGCCGTCGGCCCGGGCGTCCTGACGCACGCGCTTCCCGAGGCCCGGACGCCACGCCGCCCCGCCACCCGCACCGTCTCTTCCGGACCTTGCCCGCGGCGCCTGGCACCGCCGACAAGGCCGGCAAGGCCGGCAAGATCCGAAGGGGACGGCCTGTGGCGGTCCGGTCAGTGGTGGAAACCGGACCGGGGCTCGGTGGCCGGTACCGGCTGCGGGGTCGCCGTCAGGTGCTCCACGGCCCGGCGCAGGTCGGAGACGAGCAGGGCGATCTGGTCCCGGGTCACCCCGTGCCGGACCAGGACGCGTTGGATGACCGTGTCCTCCTGGTCCGCCGGCAGCGGGTACGAGGGCACCTGCCAGCCCCGCATCCGCAGCCGGTCGGAGAGGTCGTACAGGCTGAAGCCGGCGCCCGCCGGGTCGGCGAGCCGGTACGACACGGCGGGCAGCGCGCCCTGGCCGTCGTACAGGAGGGTGAAGGGACCCATCGCCTCGATCTCGCGGGCCAGGTACTGGGCGGTGTCGGCGCAGGCCTGCTGGACCCTGCGGTAGCCGCCCTTGCCCAGGCGCAGGAACAGGTAGTACTGGGCGATGATCTCGCCGCCGGGGCGGGAGAAGTTGAGGGCGAAGGTCGGCATGTCCCCGCCGAGGTAGTCCACGGAGAAGACCAGGTCGGCCGGGAGCAGGTCGGCGGTGCGCCAGACGATCCAGCCGACGCCGAGCGGGGCGAGGCCGTACTTGTGCCCGGAGGTGTTGACGGAGGCCACGCGCGGCAGCCGGAAGTCCCAGACCACGTCCGGGTGGAGGAAGGGCGCGACGAGGCCGCCGCTGGCCGCGTCCACGTGGATCGGCACGTCCCAGCCCTGCTCGGCCTGGATCCGGTCGAGCTCGGCGGCGATCTCGGCCACGGGCTCGTAGACACAGGTGTAGGTGACGCCGAGGATGGCGACGACGCCGATGGTGTTCTCGTCCACGTGGGCGGCGAGCTGCTCGGGGCGCAGGCCGGTGGCGCCGGGCTCCAGGGGGATCTGACGGAGCTCGACGTCGAAGTAGCGGGCGAACTTCTCCCAGCAGATCTGGACCGGCCCGCACACCAGGTTGGGCCGGTCGGTCGACAGGCCGGCGGCGCGGCGGCGTTCCCGCCAGCGCCATTTGAGGGCGAGGCCGCCGAGCATCGCCGCCTCGCTGGAACCGGTGGTGGAGCAGCCGGTGCCGGTGGTACCGGCCGGGGCGTTCCACAGGTCCGCGAGGATGTTGACGCAGCGGGCCTCGATCTCGGCGGTCTGCGGGTACTCGTCCTTGTCGATCATGTTCTTGTCGAGGCACTCGTTCATCAGCCGGTGGACGCCGTCGTCCGACCAGGTGGTGCAGAACGTGGCCAGGTTCTGGGCCGCGTTGCCGTCGAGGAGCAGTTCGTTGTGCAGGAGCTGGTAGACCACCTCGGAGGGTGAGTGGTCGTCAGGCATCCGGTACTTGGGGAGGATTTCGTCGCTGAGTGCGGACGCGAAGACGTCCGTATCGGCGTCGTGGGCACGTGCGTCCTTCGTCTCATGCAGGGCCATACGGGGACTATAAGGGACATAACCCTCCGAAGTGAGATGCGATGGTGCGGGCGGGACGCGGGGGGCGGCCGCGGGAAGGGGCAGGGGGAGCCGCGGACGCCGGCACGGGCGGTTGGTGGACGGGGGTCCCGGAAGGATCGGTTCCGGCCGCGCCTTCCGGCCGACTCCGCGGTGTGACCCCCTCCACGCGTCCCCGGCATGCCCGAAAGATCTTTTGTCAGTTAAGCTTTTCGGCGTAGGTCTTCCCGTTCGGGCCACTGGAGCCGGTCCGGACGGGAAGATCATCCAACTGGTTCGACAGGCAACTTATCCGCGCATGTCCGGATAGCGGCTGTCGGCTCTCCGCGCCCTGATACCTCTCGGGCCATGAACAAGATCACCCGCCGGCAGGCCTTGAGTGCCACTGCCGGCGCACTCAGCCTCCTCGGCCTCGCCGGCGCCACCGCGCACGCGGCCGTCACCGACTCCCGTCCCGCCGCCCCCGCCACCCCCACGGGAACGGTCGACGAGGTCTACCTGGGCCGCCGCATCCGCATAACCCCCGCCTCGGGCGGCGGTGGCCACCACGGCGGACACCACTCCGCCGGCCTGCCGACCGTCTCCATAGACGGCCGCGAACTGCACGTGATGCGGAACGCCGACGGCACGTGGATCAGCGTGGTCAACCACTACGAGACGTTCTCCGACCCGCTCCCGCTCGCCCGCGCCGCGGTGCGCGAACTCCAGGGCGCCGCACTCGTCCCGATGGGCGGCATGTGATGACGATCCGCAAGAACCAGGCCTCGCTCACCTCCGAGGAGAAGCGGGCCTTCACCGACGCACTGCTGGAACTGAAGCGCACCGGCCGCTACGACCGCTTCGTCACGACCCACAACGGCTTCATCATGGGGGACACCGACTCCGGCGACCGGGTCGGCCACCGCTCCCCCTCCTTCCTGCCCTGGCACCGCCGGTTTCTGCTGGAGTTCGAGGCGGCTCTGCAGGCGGTGGATCCGACGGTGGCCCTTCCGTACTGGGACTGGACCGTGGACCGGACCGCCCGCTCCTCCCTCTGGGCCGCCGACTTCCTCGGCGGCACCGGGCGGGCCCGCGACGGACAGGTGCTCGACGGGCCGTTCGCGTACGCGACGGGCAAGTGGGAGGTAGTTGTACGGGTCGACGGGCGCTCCTACCTGCGGCGCGCGCTCGGCACCGGCGTGGCCCAGCTGCCGACCCGCGCCGAGGTGGACGCCGTCCTCGCGATGCCGGTCTACGACGCGGCGCCCTGGAACAGCTCCTCGAGCGGTTTCCGCAACCACCTCGAGGGCTGGCGCGGGGCCAACCTGCACAACCGGGTCCACGTGTGGGTGGGCGGCCAGATGGCCACCGGGGTCTCCCCCAACGACCCGGTGTTCTGGATGCACCACGCCTACATCGACAAGCTGTGGGCCGAATGGCAGGCGCTGCACCCGCAGTCCACGTACCTGCCCGCCGCCGGCACCCCGAACGTGGTGGACCTCCACGACACCATGCGGCCGTGGAACGACGTGACCCCGGCCGACATGCTGGACCACCGCAAGTTCTACACCTTCGACACCGAGCCGGCCCCGGCCGGAGCCGCCGCCAGCCAGCGGTAGTGCAGTTCGGGGCGGCCGACCTGGCCGTACCGGGGGGCCCGGGCCGCACGGCCCGTGTCCACCAGGTGCTCCAGGTACCGGCGGGCGGTGATCCGGGAGATCCCGGCCGCCTCGGCCGCCCCGGCCGCGGTCAGCCCCTCGGGGGCCGCCCGCAGCAGCGCGGCGACCCGGTCCAGGGTCGGTGCGCCGATCCCCTTGGGCAGCTCGGCCGGGCCGGGTGCGCGCAGGGCCGCCATGGTCCGGTCCACATCGTCCTGACCGGCCGCCTCGCCCGCCGCCGACGCCCGGAACTCGGCGTAGCGCAGCAGCCGTTCGCGCAGGGTCGGGAAGGCGAAGGGCTTCAGCACGTACTGCACCACCCCGAGCGAGACGCTCTCGCGGACCACGGCCAGGTCCCGCGCCGAGGTCACCACGATCACGTCGGCCGGATGGCCCGCGGCCCGCAGGCCGCGCGCGAAGCGCAGCCCGTGGCCGTCGGGCAGGGTGAGGTCGAGCAGCAGCAGGTCGATCCGGGTCCGTTCCAGCACGCGGGTGGCCCCGGCGAGCGAGTGGACCGCCGCGACGGCCGTGAATCCGGGCACCCGGGCGACGTACAGCGCGTGCGCGTCGGCGGCGACGGGGTCGTCCTCCACCACCAGGACCCGCACCTCGGACGTGCTCACGCGTCCGCCTCCTCTCGCGCCGGTAGCCTCACGGTGAACCGCACGCCTCCGTCCGGCAGTTGCTCGGCCACGGCGCTGCCGCCGTGCCGGTGGGCCACCTGGCGCACCAGGGCGAGGCCGAGGCCGCGCCCCTCGCCCTTGCCGGACCAGCCGCGCCGGAACACGTCCACCCCTTCGGGGAGCCCGGGGCCGTTGTCGGCCACCCGGAGCAGCAGCCCCCGGCCGCCGGGTCCGTCGGGGCGGACGGTGACGGCGATGCGGCCGCCGGGAACGCCGGTGAGCGCGTCGGCCGCGTTGTCGACGAGGTTGCCGAGGACGGTGACGAGGTCCCGCGCGGGCGGGCCGCCGGGTCCGGCCTCGATCACCCCGCTGTCCGGGGTGACGACGAGCTCCACGCCCCGTTCGTGGGCCTGGGCGGCCTTGCCGAGCAGCAGGGCCACGAGCACGGGCTCGCCGACGGCGGCCATCACCTCGTCCGTGAGGGCCTGCGCCAGGGTGAGTTCGGCGGTGGCGAACTCCACCGCTTCCCCGCTGCGGCCGAGTTCGATGAGCGAGACCACGGTGTGCAGCCGGTTGGCCGCCTCGTGGGCCTGCGCGCGCAGTGCCTGGGTGAATTCCCGCTCGTGGTCCAACTCCCCTGTCAGCGCCTGGAGTTCGGTGTGGTCGCGCAGGGTGACCACGGTGCCCCGGCGGCCGCCGCCCGCGACGGGCGCGCTGTTGACCACGAGCACCCGGTCGGCGGTCAGGTGCACCTCGTCCACCCGGGGGCGGTCGGCGAGCAGGGCCCCGGTGAGCGGGGCGGGCAGGCCGAGGTCGGCGATGCCGGTTCCCTTGATCTCACCGGGCAGGCCGAGGAGTTCGCGCCCCGCGTCGTTGACGAGGGTGATCCTGCGCTGACCGTCGAGCATCAGCAGCCCTTCGCGGACTCCGTGCAGGGCCGCCTGGTGGTAGTCGTACATCCGGCTCAGCTCGCCGGCGTTCATCCCGTGGGTGTGGCGGCGCAGCCGGGCGTTGACCACGTACGTGCCCGCCCCGCCCAGCGCGAGGGCTCCGCCGGCCACCCAGGCGAGGGCGGAGAGCTGTGCGGCGAGCCGGGCGCTGACCGCGCGGACGGTGATCCCGGCGGCGACCAGGCCGACGACCCGGCCCCCGTCCACGAGCGGGGTGACCACGCGGATGGAGGGCCCGAGGGTCCCGGTGTAGGTCTCGCTGAAGGTCTCGCCGCGCAGGGCGGGGGCGGTGTTGCCGAGGAAGCGCTCGCCGATGCGGCGGGGATCGGGATGGGTCCAGCGCCGGCCGTCCGGGGCCATGATCGTCACGAAGTCCACGCCGGCATCG
The DNA here is from genome assembly GCF_040611715.1 of Streptomyces sp. NPDC006544. Classification (NCBI taxonomy): domain Bacteria; kingdom Bacillati; phylum Actinomycetota; class Actinomycetes; order Kitasatosporales; family Streptomycetaceae; genus Streptomyces; species Streptomyces sp. NPDC006544. The sequence goes on from NZ_JBEXOV010000009.1 coordinate 93,753, forward strand.
GCTCGGACCTGCTCCGCATAGGGCTGCAGGGCCGCGGAGGGCTGCGGGGCCGCGGAGGGCCACGTCGACGCGGAGGGGCCTGCTCCGGCCCCCTGCCCCGTCGCCGCCCGCACGGCGTCGCGCACCGACGGGGAGTCGGCGACCGCGCGGGCCACGGCGCCGGCCTGGCGCCGGGCCGCGTCCTCGGCCTGGCCTCGGGCGGTCGCGTACGCGAAGACGGCGCACCCGGCGACGACCACGGCGACCAGCACCACCTGCATGGCGAAGAGCTGGCCGGCGAGGCTGCGCGGCGGCCGGGGGAAGCGGAACATGGCGCTCAGTGTGCACCCGGGCGTGAACTCTATGAACGCAAGGGTGACCGGGGTCACAGCGGTGCGCGATGGTCCTCCCGGGACGCCTTCACCACCGGGAGGCGAAGAGCACCATCAGGAGGCATCGTGGCCGCCAGGCGCGACAAGACGCACTATCTGTACATCGCGGTGATCGGCGCGGTGCTGCTCGGCATCGCCGTCGGCTTCGCCGCTCCCGGCGTGGCCGTGGAGCTGAAGCCGCTGGGCACCGGCTTCGTCAACCTCATCAAGATGATGATCTCGCCCGTGATCTTCTGCACGATCGTGCTCGGCATCGGCTCGGTCCGCAAGGCCGCCAAGGTCGGCGCGGTGGGCGGACTGGCGCTCGGTTACTTCATGGTCATGTCGACGGTGGCACTGGCGATCGGACTGCTGGTCGGTAACCTCCTGGATCCGGGCAGCGGGCTGCACCTGACGGAGGCCGCCCGTCATGCGGGTGAGCTCCAGGCGAAGGCGGGCGGCGCGAAGAGCACTCCCGAGTTCCTGCTGGGGATCATCCCGACCACCATGGTGTCGGCCTTCACCGGCGGCGAGGTGCTCCAGACCCTGCTGGTGGCGCTGCTGTGCGGGTTCGCGCTCCAGGCGATGGGCAAGGCCGGCGAGCCGGTGCTGCGAGGGATCGGACACCTGCAGAAGCTGGTGTTCCGGGTGCTCGCGATGATCATGTGGGCGGCGCCGGTGGGTGCCTTCGGCGCGATCGCGGCGGTGGTCGGCGCCACCGGCATGGACGCCCTGAAGTCCCTGGCCGTCATCATGATCGGCTTCTACACGACGTGCCTGCTCTTCGTGTTCGTGGTGCTGGGCACGCTGCTCAGGGTGTGTACGGGGATCAGTGTCTTCTCCCTGCTGCGCTACCTGGGCCGGGAGTTCCTGCTGATCCTGTCCACCTCCTCCTCGGAGTCGGCGCTGCCGAGGCTGATCGCGAAGATGGAACACGTCGGGGTGTCGCGGCCGGTGGTCGGGATCACGGTCCCGACGGGCTACTCCTTCAACCTGGACGGGACCGCGATCTACCTGACGATGTCCTCGCTCTTCGTCGCGGAGGCGATGGGCAAACCCCTCGCACTGGGCGAGCAGGTCTCGCTGCTCCTGTTCATGATCGTGGCCTCCAAGGGCGCGGCCGGGGTGACGGGCGCCGGTCTGGCCACGCTCGCCGGCGGACTGCAGTCGCACCGGCCTGAACTCGTCGACGGCGTCGGCCTGATCGTGGGCATCGACCGCTTCATGAGCGAGGCGCGGGCCATGACGAACTTCGCGGGCAACGCGATCGCAACCGTGCTGATCGGGACCTGGACGAAGGAGTTCGACCGGGCCCGCGCCACCGAAGTCCTCGCGGGCCGCTTGCCGTTCGACGAGACCACGCTCACCGACGAAGGGCACGGGGAGACGACCACCGTCCCCGCCCAGCCGGAAGGCGTCAAGGACGGCGTACCCGCCTAGCGGTCGCGTCCGGAAGGACGGCCGGGCCGGGCTCGCCCCCACGGTGCCCAGCCCGGCCGCTGTCGACACCTCGATCACATAGGTGATTTCCGGCCAACCGTCGATGACCGGTCGTGCGGTAAAAGGTACTTCCGTACCGGGGCAGGCTTCTGACATCTTGCGTCCACCACTCGTTTCGTACGGCCCTGTAGGTGCCACCCGCACCGCGGGGCCGTCTTCGGAGGACGCATTGATACCCCACATATCCAGCCGACCTCGACGCACCCTCGTGCTGGCCGCCGCCCTCGGCGCCCTGGCCTTCGGCGCACCGGCGGCGCTCGCCGGCACGGCGCCCGTCTCCCCGGCCGGCGTCCCGGTCACCTCCGCACCCGCCAAGGCCCAGGCCGCGGCGCCGACTTCCCAGAGTGCGACCTGGGCTGCCGGCACCCGCGCCTACCTGGTGATCACCGCCGCCGGTGACAGCTCCGCCGTCCGCTCCGCGGTCGCGGCGAACGGCGGCACCGTCTTCTCGTACTTCGACTCCATCGGCGTGATCGTCGCCCACTCGTCCTCCTCAGCCTTCGCCACCACCATGCGCGGGGTCAGCGGGGTCCAGAAGGTCGGCGCGACGCGCACCTCGGACGTCCCGGCCGATGCCTACAACCCGGCGCTGCCCGCCAACCCGGCGCAGTCGACGACCCCTACGGGCGAGCCCGTACGCGTCGACATGAGCCAGATCAAGGCCGACCAGGCCTGGGCCGTGACCACCGGCTCGGCCTCCGTCAAGGTCGGCATCCTGGACACCGGTGTGGACGACCAGCACCAGGACCTGGCGCCGAACTTCGACGCCGCCGACTCCGCGTCCTGCGCGTACGGCAAGCCGGACACCCGGGTCGGCGCCTGGCGTGACGTGGACACCCACGGCACGCACGTCGCGGGCACGGTGGCCGCCGCCAAGAACGGCAAGGGCGTCGTGGGCGTGGCCCCGGGCGTGAAGATCGCCTCGGTCCGTGTGGCCGAGCCGGGCAACTCCTTCTTCTTCGCCGAGAACACCATCTGCGCCTTCGTGTGGTCCGGCGACCACGGCTTCAAGGTCACCAACAACAGCTATTACACGGACCCGTGGCAGTTCAACTGCCCGGACAACATCGACCAGGCCGCCATCATCGAGGGCGTCAAGCGCGCCCAGGAGTACGCGGAGAGCAAGGGCTCGCTCCAGGTCGCCGCGGCGGGCAACGAGGACTACGACCTCGCCCACAAGACCACCGACTCCGCGAGCCCCAACGACTCGACCCCGACCACCCGCACCATCACCAACGCCTGCCTCGACATCCCGACCGAGCTCCCGGGCGTGGTCACGGTCGCGGCCAACGGCACCGGTGTCACCAAGGCCTCGTTCTCCAACTTCGGCCAGGGCGTCATCGACGTCGCGGCGCCGGGCAGCAACGTCTACTCGACCGCTCCGGGCGGCGGGTACAGCACCAAGAGCGGTACCTCGATGGCCACCCCGCACGTCGTGGGCGTCGCGGCACTCGTCGCCAGTGCCAACCCGGGCATCACCCCGGCGCAGATCCGCGACAAGCTGGCCACCCAGGCCAACGACATCGCGTGCCCGTCGGACACCCGGTGCACCGGGACGACGGCCAACAACGGCTTCTTCGGCGAGGGCCAGGTCGACGCCCTGAAGGCCGTCGGCGCCACCCCGCCGCCCGGCAAGTACTTCGAGAACCTCGGTGACGTCGCGATCGGCGACAACACCACCGTGGAGAGCCCGATCACCGTCAGCGGCGTGACGGGCAACGCGCCGGCCACGCTCAAGGTGGGCGTGGACATCAAGCACACCTACATCGGTGACCTCAAGGTCGACCTCGTGGCTCCGGACGGCAGCGTCTACGTCCTGAGCAACCGGGCCGGCGGCGGCACGGACAACATCATCCAGACCTTCACCGTCAACGCCTCCTCCGAGGTCGCGAACGGCGTCTGGAAGCTGCGTGTGAACGACAACGCGAACCAGGACACCGGCAAGATCGACGCCTGGAACCTGACCTTCTAGGCGAGCTCACCGGCGCCGGCCGCGTCATCCGCGGTGCAGGACGTCGGCCAGCCAGTCGAAGACGACGTCGCAGTGCTGTTGCGGAGCCATCGGGGAGCAGTGCAACTGCGCCCCGGTGGCCCCGGTCAGTTTCACGTACTCGCGCCGCGAGCGGAGCAGGTCGTACATCCGCTTCGGCTGGCCGGGGTAGAACTCCTCGAAGTCGTAGTCCAGGACCAGCGTCGGAGCCTTGATCTTCGGGACGACGGCGCTGACGTCGAGGCTCATGGCCAGTTGTGCCGGGGTCCACAGATCGGTGAAGACCCGGCCCGCGCGGGCCGCCCGCAGGGCCTCCTTCGAGAAGATCTCGAACCGCTTCTTCACGGTGAAGGCGAGCTGCGGTGTGAGCTCCGGGACCACCTCCTCGTTCCACACCCGGTTGGTCCGCGCCTTGTCGGCGGTGACGACGTCGCGGAGCGACTGGTCGAAGCCGAGCCACGGGCTGACGCAGCCGGGCTGGCAGACCAGGGCCGCGATGCGCGGTTCGAAGGCGGCGGCGCGGGCGACCAGGTTGCCGCCCATGCTGAGGCCCGTGAGCGCGATGCGAGCGCTGTCCACGTCCTTTCGGTGGTCCAGCCAGTCGATCAGCGGGCCGACCACGTCCTCCCAGCGCGGGGTGAAGGGCAGCTCCTGGACGAAGAGCAGCTCGCCCTGCCCGGGACCGTCGTAGACGAGGGCGTTCCAGCCCCGGTCCAGGGCGGCGGACACCCCGTAGGTCCACATGTCGACGTTCTGGCCGTCGCTGCCGTTGGTGAGGATGACGGTGGGCCGGGGTTCGGACGGGTCGTGTCCGTCGGGACGGAAGAACCAGACCGGCAGGTAGGTCTTCCCGTACGGGACCTTCGCCCGGACGGCGGCCGGGGAGCAGAGCTGGGTGAAGGTGTCCCATGCACGCCGCCCGGCGAGGTAGACCTCCTTCTCGTCCGCCGGGCGGTCGGTGCCCAGGACGTAGAAGAGCGCCTGCGCGTAGTACTGGGCGGCCCGCAGCGAGCGGAACCTGCGGGTCTGTGAGGGCGTTTCACGGCCGTGCCGGCCGGCGGGCGGGGGCGCGGCGAGGCGGTCGCCCCAGGCGCGGAAGGTATCGGTGTACGTCTGCTCGGACAGACCGGCCGCGTTGATGGCGTTGACGGCGGTGAGGACCTCGCCGACCTCGGAGGCACGCATGCCGGCGGCGCCCAGGGCGAGCAGGCCGGCGAAGTTGAAGCCCGGGTCGGCGAAGAGCTCCATGGCTCCGGGCGCCGGGTCGGGAGCGGCGGCCCGGGCGGGCCCGGGAGCCCGCGGGGCGAGCGCCGGTGCGGCCGCGGCGGCCCGGGCCCCCGCTCCGGCCGCGACGGCGCCGACACCGGCGGCCAGGCCGGCGAGCGCCGCGCGGCGGGAGAGTCCGGACGGATCGCGGTGTGCGGCGCGGGCGCGCCCGTCGTCAGGGAGATCGCGGGAGGCGGCGTGGGTGGGGGTCATGTCAGGGAAGGTAGGAGCGAGTCCCGGCGCGGCGCCGTCCGCCACACCTCCGATGCTCCGAACGGCCCCGCACCGCTACCTGGTGCGCAGTACGCAGTCCCCGCAGAGCCCGCCTCCGGGAATCTTGTAGTACAGACAGCAGCTGCGGCGTACGAAGGCCACCCCGAGACCGGGCTCGTGGAGGAAGGTGCCGGTTCCGCCGAGGCGCCCGCCGTCCGCGAGCAGCTCGGCCGTGAGGGACACCGCCGCCTCCCCCGGGACCCGGTCGGCCAGCACCCGTAGCGCGCCGACCAGGCCGGAGGCGGCGTTGCCGCGCAGGACCCGCGGCGAGACGCCGAACCGCTCGCGCAGCGCCGCGTCCAGCTCGGCCACGTTGCCGAGCACGGCGTCCGCCAGGGCCTCCCCGGGTGTTGCCCCCGGCTGGTGGACGGGGTGCGGCAGCCACAGCTCCAGCGAACCCGCCTCGGGCAGTCGCCACCACACGCGGTCGGGTCCGAGGTCCGGCACCCGCCCTGACAGGGCCGCGCAGCCGAGCGCGAGCGACCAGAGCCGCGAGACGATCCCGAACTGCGCGGTCGAGGCCGCCACCCGCCCCGGCCCGCTGCCGATCCGCCGGCCGACCTCGTCGACGTAGGGTGCGAGTCGCTCCCCGTACAGCTCGGCGAGGGGCCGGAAGCCGGGACCGGGCGGCTCCGTGCCGGTGGCCACGGTGAAGAACGGCCCGACGGAGCCCAGTCGGCGCAGTACGTTGTCCATTCCCGGATGATCTCAGGTGGCCGCTCCGGGACGACTCGTGCCTCCGGGCGGGAGGTGCACGACGGGGTCAGCCTGCCGCACGTCCTCTCGGGCGCCGGCCGCGCGGCGACCTGACACCCGCCAACCGCCCTTGTGAGGGCGCGGCTTGGTCATGCGATCATACGAGCGACTCTCGGGGGACCGGTGCACGGTCGGCCGATCAGGCGGCCGGGCCAGGGGACATCGAGCACATCGAGCGAGAACGGGGATGCGCTGTGAGCGGGGCTGGGGGGCAGGACGGGGGGTCCGTGTCCGAGGAGGAATGGGATCGGTTCCTGCGTGAAACGGTGACGGGTGCGGCGGGGGCTCCCGTGGAGCCGTCGGCGCGCGCCCGTGAGGTGGAGCGGCGACTGCGGGAGCGCTCCGGGCAGCCGCCGGAAGGCTGGCGCACGTACGCGCCGGCCCGGCCCCGGCGCAGGACGGGCTGGTACGTGACCGGGATGATCGCGGTCGTGGCCCTCCTGGTCGTGGGGCTCTTCCCGGAGCAGGTCGTCGGCTGGTTCGGTGGCGACGACGGCGGGCGGGGCGGGGCCCCGTCGGCGGCCGAGTCGCAGAGCCCGCGGAAGGCTCCCGGCGCCGGGCCGGCTCTGCGCCCGACCCTCGCCGAACCCTTCCGGGGTTCGCCCGCCGCCGACTGGGCCGACGGCGCGGCCGGGATCACGGTGCCGCCGGCCGAGGCGACCGGCTGGATGGACGCCGCCCAGGTCGAGCGGGCCCTGCGGCAGAGCCGGGACTTCCTGGTGGCCGCGGGGCTCGACTCCCGCGTGCTGCGCGGCGAGCGGCCCACGGAGGCGATCGCGCTGTTGAACCCGCACCAGGCGGACATCCAGGAGTATCTCCGTACCGCCCTGTCGTCGGCGGCGCCCACGGACAAGACCGACCCGCTGCTGCTGTTCAGCCGCTTCCGGCCGGATCAGTCCCGGCTGGTGGGCGACGTGGTCAAGACCCGCGGTCGGCTCACGTACCGGGAGGGGAAACAGGGGGCGGTCGAGGTGACGGCGGACGTCACCTTCGTGTACCCGGTCACCCCCGCGGCCGAGGGCGGGCAGGACGCGGAGGTGGTCCGTACGATCGTGCGGCGCGCGGTGGTGATGAGCTGGGACGACCCGGCCGAGGTCGTGACCGAACCGGGCACGCTGTCCCTCGTCTCGTACGCGCTCGACATGACCAACGGCGGCTGCTCCGCCCCGACCGGCTACTTCGTGCCGCCCTTCGGCGCGGCCGACGAGCCCGTCGACGAAGCCCACCGGATCGATCCGTACGACCGCAGCAAGCCGCTCGACACGGGCAACGGCACGACGTCCACGGGCGACAGCTGCGCGAGCGCGACCCGCTCCTAGGCGCGGGTCGCGGCCCGGCAGGATCCGGAAGCTCGGCGTAAGGCCGCGCCCTCGAAGTCGGACAGGTCGAGGCCGCCCTGCTTGGTGTCGTCGTTGGCGAAGACGAAGGACTCGATCGGCACGTCGCGCTCGGCGCTGAGCTGGGCGACGAGCTCCTGCAGGACGACCGTTTCCAGGACCACCCGGACCGCGTCGGCGACCCGGGGCAGCCGGACGACCGCCAGGCTGTCCGCCGGCTCCACCTCGGCGGCCGTGATCAGCAGCGTGAGGTGGCCGGCGCCCGCCAGTGAGCGGGCGAGCGCGATCTCGCGGCCGTCGCCGTGGACGAGGTGGAGGGTGTTGCCGGCCGACTCCATCGCGCCGTGGAGGTAGTTGCGGGTCGCCGAGGCGGCCGCGGGCATCCGCACCACCTCGCGCAGCAGCAGCGCGCCCTCTTCGGCGGAGGCCCGGGAGGCGCCGGCCGCCACCGCGTCGGAGGCGATGCAGCGGGCGCCGCGCTCCCGCAGGCCGGCGACGATCCCGGTGGCCTGCGCGTGGACGGCCCGGGTCCGCTCGGCGATGCCGTCCCACGGATCGCCCTCGCGGCCCGCCACGGCTCCGGCGATCAGGTCGAGCGCGACGACGGTGCCGGTGTAGCCGATGGTCGAGGCGTACGAGTCGGGCTCGTTGCCGAGGCCCACGGTGAGGTCGGCGAGGTCGCCGAGCGGTGAGGGGGCCACGTTGAGCAACGCGGTCCTCGTGATGCCCGGGGCGGCGCGCTCGACGGCGGCGATGGTCTCGGAACTGCGGCCGCCCTGGGAGACGGCGACCAGGCAGTCGGTGTCGAAGCCGGCGGTGCCGGTGCCGATCTCGCTGGACAGCACGCGCTGGGTGACGATCCCGGCCTCGCGCAGGTGCTGCACGGGGACGGCGAGGGCGGCGTACGAGGCGCCGATGCCGGTGAAGAGGGGACGTTCGGCGGCGCGCAGCCGGGCCAGCTCCGGGGAGGCGAGCTGGGTGCGGACGCGGTCGGCGATCCGGGCGAGGGCTGCGCCCTGGCCGGCCTGGCCTTCGAGGAAGGTGATGCGGGATCCGGGCATGGGAGGGGTCCTTGGGGAGTCCGGGGAAGCCTGTGCGGGCGGTACGGGGAGAACGAGCGGGAGCGGGACGAGGGCCCGGCCGGGCGGCCCTGCGACCGCCGGGACCGTCTCGGGTCAGGCGGCCTCCCGACCCGCCGGCACCGCCTCGCCGCTCCGGGAGCCCCGCGCCAGCCGCACGGCCGGCCCCATCCCGTACGAGGCCCCCAGCAGGAGCGCTCCGAGGAGCAGCCAGCCGGGGATCCCCCAGAGCAGGATCAGCGAGGTCAGCACGAGCGGCCCCAGGGTCCGGGCGACGGGCACCCCGGTGCCGAAGAAGCCCTGGTACTGGCCGATCCGCTCGGCAGGCGCCAGCTCGAAGCCGATCTGCCAGGAGCCGGCGGACTGCCGCATCTCGGCGTCCACCTGAAGCACGGCGCCCGCCACGAGCAGCGCCGCGGCCGCCCATCCCGCCCGGGGCAGCGCGGAGAGGGCGAACACCCCGCACGAGGCGGCCACCACCAGCCCGGAGGCGCGCACCGCCCGCCCCGCGCTCTCCAGGTCGGTCACCGGCCGGGCCGTCCGCACCTGGAACAGCATCACGGCGACGGTGTTGAGCACGAAGAGCGCCGACACCAGCCAGCCGGGGGCGTGCGTGCGCTCCACGATCCACAGCGGGATCGCGAGGCTCAGCAGCGGCATCCGCAGCAGCAGGATCGCGTTGAGCAGCGTGACCAGTGCGTACGGCCGGTCGCGGAGCACGGCCAGGCGCGGTTCCCCCGCCGCGCGGTCCGCCACGGGCGCCACCCCGGGCAGCCGCAGCAGTACGGCGGCGCAGAGCAGGAAGGCCACCGCGTCGAGCGCGAAGACGGCCAGGTAGGCGCGTTCGGTGCCGACGCCGAGCGCGAGTCCGCCGAGGGCCGCGCCGATCGCGAGGCCCGCGTTGAGCACCGCCTGCAGGTGGGCCAGTGTCCCGGTGCGCTCCTCGGGGGTGACCAGCCCGGCGAGGAGGGCCTGGCGGGCGGCGGCGAGTCCGCACTGGGCGGTGGCGTAGAGGATGACGGCGGCCAGGAAGGCCCAGAAGGAGCGGACGAAGAGGAAGGAGGAGACGGAGGCGGCCGTGGCGACGGCCAGCACCACGGAGGTGCCGCGGGGGCCCCGCCGGTCGGCGAGCGCCCCCAGCGGGACGCCCGCGACCGAGCCGACCGCCCAGGCGAGGGTGAGGCCGACGCCGATCTGGGCCGGCGAGAGGCCCACCACCCGGGTGAAGAAGAGCGCCGAACACACGTAGTAGGCGCCGTCGCCCACGGAGTTGCACAGTTGGGCGGCGGCCAGGCGGCGCGGCGCTCCGGGCGGGGGAAGGATCCGTATCGTCACCGGCTGATTGCATCAGCTGAACGGCCCGTTCCGCCGGTCCATTCAAGACCGCTGTTGCCGGGCCACTCGGGTCACAGTCCCGCGAGGAACTCCAGCAGGACCCGGTTGAAGGCCTCCGGCTGTTCCACACCGGGCAGGTGTCCGGCCCGCTCGACGACGGCGAGCACCGAGTGCGGGGCCAGGGCGTGCAGGGACTCGGCCTCGGCGACGGGGGTGTAGACGTCGTCCCGGCCGACCACGATCAGGCAGGGCACGTCGGCCGGCAGCTCGGCGAGCACGGGCCGGTAGTCCGGTCGCTCGGCCCGTCCGCGCAGCGCGGCGGCGGCGCCCCGCGGGTCGGTCGCGTACATCATGGCGGTGATCCGGGCCGCGGCCCCGGGCATGCCCGTCACGTTGTAGGGCGCGAGCATCTTGTCGATGACCTCGTCGGTGTAGGGCTTCATCCCTTCCGCGAGGAGCCGCTCGGCGAGCTCGCGGCGGGCGGTCCTGCCCTCCTGCGTCTCCGGTGCGGCGGAGGTGTCGCTGAGTACGAGGGCCCGTATCCGGCCCGGGTGGCGCAGCCGCATCTCCATGGCGATCTGGCCGCCCATGGACACACCGCCGACGACCGCCTGTTCGATGCCCAGGGCGTCGAGCAGGGCGGCCAGGTCGTCGGCGAGGCCGGCGAGCGGCGCCGTGCCCGCGATCACCGGACTTCGGCCGTATCCGCGCAGGTCAGGGGTGATCACACGGTAACCGGCGGTGGTCAGCGCGGCCGTCTGGGGGGCCCACATCGTGTGGTTGAAGGGATGTCCGTGGACAAGGATCACGGGGGCTCCTTCCCGGGGACCGGAGTCCTCGAAAAAGAGTGCCGCGCCATTGCCGATCAGGGGGTTCATGAGAGGACTTTAAGGGGCTACATTGAGCCACTCGCGTTCACCTGACAGCCCGTTGCCTTTCACCCGTGTTTTGCACGGGGGGCGACGTCAGGGACGCAGACTGTGCAACCACCCCACCGCCCAGAAGGACCGAAGGCTCCGTGCCCGTACCCGTACTCCTCGCCGGCCGCTCCGTGCGGCTCGAGCCCCTCGCCCCCCACCACACCGAGGCCTTGGCCATGGCCGGGGCCGAGGATCGTACGACTTACGCCTTCACTCCCGTACCGCACGGGTTGCAGGCGTCCCACGAGTACATCGACCGTGCCCTCGCCGATCAGGCGGCGGGTCGATCGCTCCCGTTCGCGGTGGTCAGAGCCACCGACGGCCGGGTGGTCGGTTCGACACGGTTCCTGGAACTCGACTACTGGCAGGGGCCCCTGGTGTGGCCCGCCGTGCCGGGGGTCCCGTTCGGCGATCCGGCGACGGCGATCCCCGATGCCGCCGAGATCGGCAATACCTGGCTGTCCCCGGCGGCCCAGGGCACCGGCATCAACACCGAGGCGAAGCTGCTGCTGCTCCGCCACGCCTTCGAGACGTGGGGGGTCCGGCGCGTCTCGTTGCGCGCCGACGCCCGCAACGGTCGCTCGCGCGCCGCGATGGAACGGCTCGGGTTCACCAGCGAGGGGGTCCGCCGGGCCCATTCGCGGGGCCTCGACGGCGCGGTCCGCAGTACGGCGTTCTACTCCGTCCTCGACGAGGAGTGGCCGACCGTGCGCTCGGTCATCGAGCTGCGGATGTCGGCGGCCGCCCAGCGCAAGCGCCGCCGCAAGACGCTCATCCCGGCGTAACGGTCTTCCGTCGCGCGGCCCGCCGTCCCGGCCCTCGTTCCCCCTCCCGGTGTCAGCCGAGGAAGGCGGGGGCGAGGGCCGAGGTCATGAGCCGCGCCGGGGCCCCGCCGCCGTCGGCGGGCAGGGAGTAGAGGTCCGCGCCGAAGTCGCCGGGCAGCGAGTAGACGACGCTCTTGTCGTCGGTCCACACCACCTGGTCGTCGACGCTGCGCTCCTCGGCGAGCGGGGTCTCCGCCATCGAGGCCAGGTCCAGGACGTACAGCCGCCACGGCGCGTCCGGCGACAGGCCGGGCACCCGCTTCTTGAACACCAGCCGCGTCCCGTCGGGCGACAGCGACGGGCATTCCAGGTTCTCGCGCAGTGTGGTCACCGTGCGCGCCGCGAGGTCGCCGCGGACCAGATAGGTCTGGCCGCCGGTCGCCAGCGTCGCGTAGAAGGTCCGCTCGTCGGCGGCGAAGGTGACCCCCCAGAAGTTGACGTCCGCCGCGCGGTAGCCCTTGCCGTCCTTCTGGATGGCGAAGTCCTCCAGCGTGGCGTCGAACCTTCCCGTCCGCAGGTCCAGCAGCGAGGTCCGGGTCGAGAAGTTCGTACCGGCGTACGAGTCCCCGCCCACGAAGACCGTCCACGCCACCAGGTGGCCGCCGGGTGATACCCGGGCCCGGGTGGGGATCCCGGCCAGCGGGCGGGCGGCGACCTCCTTGAGGCGGGCGTCGAGGACCACGGCCTCGTAGCTGTCCTGCACCCCGCCCTTGTCGGCCTTCAGGCAGATCCCGGTGCCGCCGGCGGAGTGGAAGCGCAGGCAGCTGATCCCGGAGGCGGTACGGGGGCCTTCGGGCGCGGTGGCCGGCGCGGTGGCGAGCTCGTCGCGGTGCGGCCCCCACGCCATGTTCCGGAACACGATCCGCCGGCCGCCCTCGCCGGGGGTGAGGGAGACCTCGCCCCGGGTGACCGGCGGGCCGCCGGCCCGGGCCTGGTTCTTCTCCTCGGCGCGCGAGGAGGCCCGTACGACGGCGAGCGCGCCGATGGCGGCGAGCAGGACGACGGCGGAGACGAGGATCAGGATCCGGCGCTGGAGGGGCATGTGGGGGGCCTTTCGCGGACTACGGGGAGGGGTTCAGGCGGCCTGGGCGGCCGGGTCGGCCGGATCGCCCCGGGGGCGGGCGGGGCCGTCCGCCGGGGTGTCCCCCGGCCGGAGCCACAGGCAGAGTCCGACGGCGGCGGCCAGCAGCACGGCGGCGACGGCCAGCGCGGGGCGGGCGCCCCAGAAGGTCCAGGCGGCGCCGAAGCCCAGCGACGCGGCGAACCGGGCGAGGGCCTGGCCGGTCTGGACGAGGGCGAGTCCCCCGCCGCGGTGCTCCGCGGGGACGGCGCCCGCGGCCGCGGCCATGAGCACCCCGTCGGTCGCGGCGTAGAAGCCGCCGTGCAGCAGGAGGACGGCGTACGGCAGGGCCGGATTCCGTCCGCCCGCGAGGAGGATCCCGTACGCGGCGAGCAGCGCGAGGTGGCCGCCGAGGAAGACCCGGCCGCGGCCGATCCGGTCGGCGAGCCGGCCGAGCGGCAGCGCGAGCAGGAAGAACGCGGCCGCGGTCCCCAGCGGCAGCAGCGCGAACCAGCGGTCGGCGATGCCGGTGGCGTGCTGGAGCAGGAGGAAGACGAAGGCGTCGCTGACGGTGCACAGGCCCAGCAGCACCGCGCACAGGCTGATCCGGCGCAGGTCCCGGCGGCCCAGCAGTCCGAAGGAGGACCGCAGCGAGACGGGGGCCCGGGTGGCGGCGGGCCCGGTGCGCCGGCCCGGTACGAACAGGACGAGGACCATGACGCCGAGCGCGGCCACGCAGGCACTGACGGTGAAGACGGCGTCGTATCCCTCGGCGGCGCCGCGCAGGATCGAGAACGCCAGGATCGGCCCGATCAGCGCGCCGGCGGTGTCCATGGCGCGGTGGACGCCGAAGGCCCGGCCGTGTTCCCCGGGGGCGGCCGACAGCGAGATCAGCGCGTCGCGCGGAGCGGTGCGCAGCCCCTTGCCGGTGCGGTCGAGGGCGAGGACCGCACCGATCGCGGGCAGGGTGTGGGCGATCAGCAGCAGCGGCTTGCACAGGGCGGAGAGCCCGTAGCCGATGCCGGCCAGCGTCTTGTGGCGGCCGAAGCGGTCGCCGAGGTGGCCACCGGTCAGCCGGACGAGGGCACTGACGCCGTTGTAGAGGCCGTCGAGCAGGCCGAAGCCCAGGGGCGTCAGCCCGAGGGTGGCGACGAGGTAGAGCGGCAGCACGGCCGTGACCATCTCGGAGGAGATGTCGGTGACGAGGCTGACCGTGCCGAGGGCGAGCACCGTGGGGGCGAGCGCGGCGCGCCGCCCCGGGCGTGTGCCCGGGGCGACGGCCTGCGGCTCGGGGGTCACGGCGGACGCGGGGGTGCCGCGACTGTCCGCAACGTACATGGTCAGGAAGCCCAGATCCCCGTGATGTCCTTGGCGGTGGCCGCGTTCCCCGCGTGGGCGGTCAGGCCGGAGAGGCCCTCGAGGGTCCGCAGCATGTCGTAGTGGTTGTAGGTGGTGGAGCCGGTGGAGCCCGGGATGACGGGCTGGCCGTAGAGCACCGTGGGGATCTTGTTGCCGGCGAGCCGGTTGTCCTCGTCGAAGGTGACGACGAGCAGGCTGTTGTGGGTCTTGGCCCAGTCCGCGTAGGCCTTGAGGTTGTTCTTGAGCCAGGTGTCGCCGGTCCCGACGGAGCAGTCGTGCATGTCGTTGCAGAGGTTCGGGACGACGAACGAGGTCTTGGGGAGGGTGGTGAAGTCCGTGGGGAACTGGGTCATCGTCTTCGCGGTGCTGGTGGGCACGTTGGAGAAGGCGAACCAGGGGTTGTGCTTGCGGGCGTACGAGCCGCTGGAGCAGGTGGTGGAGCCCTGGCTGGGCAGGGTCTCGTTGTAGCTGGCCCAGGTCTTGCCCGCGGCGATGAGCTCGGACGCCAGGTTGGGCGCGGAGCTGAACCCGGGGGTGTAGCAGCTGTCGCCGGTCACGCCCTGGTGGGAGCCGGAGAAGAGCTGCAGGTAGTTGGGCTGGCTCGGGTGCGTGATGCCGTACGAGTTGGTGAGGTTGGCTCCCCCGGTCTTGAGGGAGTTGATGTACGGGGCGCTGGAGCTGCCGATGACCTGGTTGTAGGCGTGGTTCTCGAAGACCACGACCACTATGTGGTCGGGTGCGGGCAGGCCTGCCGCGTGTGCGGGCTGTGCGGTGCCGAGGCCCGTCCACAGCGCGGCGCCGACGGCGGTGACGCCGAAGGCGGTGGCGAGGGCGGTCTTGCGACGGGACCGGAGAAGTGGCATGCCGAACACGGGAATACCTCCGAGCAGGGGCGGTTTGGGGGCGGCGCGGACGTACCGTACCGATCGGCATGTGCAGGGGCCAGAGATACTCGGCGAACAGAACGGGAACGGCGCGGGCCGATTGGGCGTCGGGCAACGTGCTTCTCTGCGGAAGCCCAAAAGAGGTAAAAATCCGGAACCTCGGAGCCCGTACGCTCATCCTCCGATCGAAAGCAGTTCCACCCCGCCCCCACGGGGCAGCACCAGCCGGAGAGCACCCGCACATGTCGCACTCACCCGACGACGGACAGCACCAGCCGTACCGGTCGGAAGGGCCGTACCAGCAGCAGCCGTACCCGCCCCAGGGGCAGGGGCAGCAGCCGTACCCGCCGCAGGGTCCCGGTTACGGCCAGCAGCCTCCCTACGGACAGGAGGAGCATTCGTACCGTGACGGTGACACGCAGCGGTGGTACGGCGAGCCGTACGAGCTCCAGGAGCGGCGTCGGCCGTCGCGGGTGCGGCGCTGGGTGATCGCGGGAGCCTCCGTCCTCGCCCTCGCGGGTGTGGCGGCGCTCGTGATGGCCCACTACGAGATACCGCCCTTCACCGACAAGGGGCGGGCCGTCTCCTTCGGGACGTCCCCCGCCGGCTCCGGGGGCGGCGGTACGGGTGCCAAACCGCCGGCGAACTCGAAGATGTCGATGCCGACGGGCCCGACGGCCGACTTCAAGAACGCGATGACCCTGCCCGACGGCACCCACGTGGCCGTCACCACGCTCGACGGCAAGAAGTCGGGCTTCAAGGGCAAGGTCTGGGTCTGGGCCCCCAAGGAGTACAACGACCCGAAGTTCGCCAAGAGCGGCTTCCCGGTGATGATCGCGCTGCCGGGCGGCGCCGGCTACCCGAGCAACTACTGGATGGGCACCGACCTCGGCCTCCAGACCAGCATCAGCAAGTGGTACGGCGAGGGGAAGAGCAAGCCCTTCATCCTGGCCATGCCCGTGCTGAACCCCGGTCCGGACGACAAGGGCGTCTACTGGGACGGATCCGACATCCCGGGCCAGCCCAAGATGGGCACCTGGCTGACCGACGACGTCCCGGACCTGATGCGGGAGAACTTCCGCACCGTCAAGTCCCGCGACGGCTGGGCCTACATGGGCTCCTCCACCGGCGGCTTCGCCGGGCTGAAGGCCGTACTGAAGTACCCGGAGAAGTTCAAGGCCGCGATCTGCTCCGGCCCGGACATCGTCCCCGACTCCTCGCTGTGGAAGGGCCACGACAAGGAGAAGGCGGAGAACAACCCGGAGCTGCTGGCGAAGGAGCTGATCGACAAGAAGGGCCCGGACGTCTACCTCGCCTTCCAGGTGGGCACCAACGAGAGCAACAAGAACACCTTGCCGAACGTGCAGAAGTTCATCGCGACCTACGGCAAGGGACCGGTCCACACCGAACTGAAGGTCATCCAGGGCGGCCAGCACAACGCCAAGACCTACGTGCCCAACATGGGCGAGGGCCCGGTCCAGTTCATCAGCAAGGTCATGGAAGGACCCGTGGAGTAGCTGCGGTGTCGCTCGGTGCGACCACCCGCAGCGCTCCCCCCGGCTCCGGCCCGCCGAACACCTTCGGCGGGCCGTCGCCGTTCCAGGCGGCCCAGCCCGGGTCCCCCTCGACGGCGAACCGCACCCAGGCCGCGTGCATCTCCCGGGCCAGTTCCCCGGGGGCGTCCGGCCCTGCCAGCCAGGTCGTCTCGGAGACCGTCAGGGTGTCGAAGACGAAGCCCAGTTCCAGCGCGTGACAGGACCCGAGGCCGGGCACCCCGGACGACCACGCGAACTCGTACACGAAGCTCGGGGCGGCCCGCCCCGCGCCCGCCAGGCGGCGCAGCGGGTCGCGCAGCAGCCGGTCGGCGAGCAGGTGCCCGACGAGGTCGGCCGGGCCCGCGCCGGGCCGCTCCTCGCGCAGCGCCCGTACGGCGGCCTGGTCCTTGCCGCCGCGGATGCGTCCCAGGGTCACGGACAGCGGGCCCAGCCGGTCCAGCAGCCGCATACCGCCGGTCGGGGCCAGCCAGAGCCGGTACTCCTCGGCGGTCCAGCCCATCAGCAGCGGCACCTCGCTGGCGGCCGCCGCTTCGAGGGGGTCGAGCGGCAGCGTGTCGGGGTCGGTGACCAGGCCGAAGGCGGGGCCGCCGATCAACGGCGAGGAGCGGCGCAGTACGGCCGCCTGGGCGGCGAGCAGATCGGGCAGGGCAACGGCGGTGAAGGCCTCGGCGGTGGCGGGCACCTTCAGCAGCCCGGCCATCCTGCGGGCCATGGCGCGAACCCGGTCGCGCGCCAGCGCCTCCGGGGCCCCGCTCTGCAGGACGGCCCGGTGGAAGAGCCCGGCGGCGCGGGGGGACGCGAGGAGCGCGCCGACGCTGATGGCCCCGGCGGACTCGCCGAAGACGGTGACCCGGGCGGGGTCGCCGCCGAAAGACGCGATGTTCCGTCTGACCCAGGTGAGGGCGGCGATCTGGTCGAGCAGGCCTCGGTTGGCGGGGGCATCGGGGAACAGCCCGTAGCCGAGGACGCCGAGGCGGTAGTTCAGGGAGACGAGCACGATGCCGTCGCGGGCGAAGGCGGAGCCGTCGTAGACGGAGACGGCCGAGGAGCCCCGGGTGAGCGCGCCTCCGTGGATCCACACCATGACGGGCAGCCCCGCCCCGGGCTCCTCACCGGTCACGGTCACAGGGGCCGGGGTCCACACGTTGAGGTTCAGGCAGTCGTCACCGGGGATCTCCGGGTCGGGCAGCAGTGCGGCGAAGGCCTCGGAGTAGGGCACCTTGGGCGCGGTGGGGCCGTACGCGCCGGCGTCGCGCACGCCGTCCCACGCCTCGGGGGGTGCGGGCGCGGCGAAGCGGCGGGTGCCGACGGGCGGGGCGGCGTAGGGGATGCCCCGGAAGACGGCGATGCCGCCGGGGCCGCTCCGGCCCTCGACCACTCCGTACTCGGTCCGGGCCCGGGGCCGGGCGCCGTACTCGGCTTCTCCCGCCGCTTCGGTCATCGATTCCTCCTGAGTGGATCCGGCGTTCCGCGTTCCGCGTTCCGCGTGCCGCGTGCCGCGTGCCGTGGTCCGTACGGCCTGTCGCGATCGCCCGTCACGTCCTCCCCGCGCCATTGGCCCGCACCGTCGCACGGGCGTGCTGCGGGTGACAGGCCGTGACCCCGCGCCGGTCGCACCGGGTTGGTCGGGCATGCGATCCCCTTCACTTCACCACGCCGTGCGGTGCCTCGTCCGGTCCGGCGCGGTCCCGGTCCTGCTGATGGCGGCCACCGCCGGAGCGGTGGCGGGCGGCAGCGCGTACGCGGCCGACGGCCCGACCGCCGCCCTCGGCACGCCGACGGCCGTCGGGCCCGACTTCCAGTATCTGGGCACGGACGACAAGCCGCACGGATTCACCGCCGCCAAGGGCTGCCAGAAGGCCGTGGGCGGCGGTGGACGGGCGGTGACGAACAAGACCCGCGGGTCCGTGGCCCTCTACCGGGAGCCCGGCTGTGCGGGAGCCCCGGTGGAGGTGCTGCGGCCGGGCGCGGTGATGCCGGTGCGTCCGTACTTCGCCTCGGCGCGATTCGGGATCACCGGGTAGGCCCAGCGGCCGTGACCCTTGGGCGCCCCCCGCGTTGTATGCCATGTCGAACGCCGCAGTCTCAGCTTCTGCGGCACCCCATTTCTCACGAGGAGATCTTGATGTCGCGTATCGCGAAGGCATTCGTCATCACCGCTGCCGCCGGTAGCGCCCTGGCCGCCGGTGCGGGTCTGGCTGCTGCCGATGCCGGAGCGCACGGTGCGGCTGTCGGCTCCCCCGGCGTCCTGTCGGGCAACCTCGTCCAGGTTCCGGTGCACGTCCCGGTCAACGTCTGCGGTAACACCGTCAACGTGATCGGCCTGCTGAACCCGGCGTTCGGCAACACCTGCGTCAACGCCTCGGGCCACGACGGCGGCCACCACACCGAGGGCAACTACGGCGGCTGATCCGTCCGGTGACCCGAAGGGCCCCCGCCGTACGGCGGGGGCCCTTTCCCGTGTCCTGCCGTCCCGCGTGTCCCGCCGTCCGGTGCCTCTCGGCGTCCCTCGTGCGGGGGGCCGCCCGTTCGGGGGGGGTGCCGCGGGCCCGGGCGGCTGCCGGGCACCGCGCTCACTCGTAGCGGTAGGTCCCCTGATGGCCGAGCATCTCCCGCGGGGTGACGTTCCAGGGCGGCATCGGCTCGTCGGCGGCGATCACCCGGCCGCGCTGGAGGTCGCCGAGCGCGAGCGGGGCGGCGGGCAGGTAGCCGGCCCCCGGATGCTTCTGCTGCCAGCGGTCCCAGAGCAGGTCGACGAAGGCGTGGTGGAGCCAGAACACCGGGTCGTTGGGCGCCGTACCCCCGGTCATGTGGCCGCCGATCCACTGGTGGACCTTGTTGTGGTTGCGCCACTTCTCGCTCTTCGGGGCGGCCCAGCCCTCGAGCTTGTTGCGGAAACCACCGCCCGCGGCCGTGGAGTCCCAGGGCGAGGTGTCGTACGTCGGGTCGTCGATCGCCCATTGGAGCTCGGCCCGGGTCGGCAGGCTGATCGGGTTCTGCGGCCGGCCCAGGTTGCGGGTGAGGAAACTGGACTCCGTGATGCCCACGGTGACCGTCCAGTTCCCCTTCGCGTGGGCGAACGGCCCGGTCATCACCTGGCGGTCGCCCGCCCGTCCGGTCCCGCCGAGGAAGTCCTCGGCCCACAGGGACGAGGCCGGGCTGTTGTCGGTGGTCCAGTCCCAGTACGGAATCGTGACGCCGGGGTCGACGTCCCGCAACTGCCGCTCGAACTCCAGCAGATAGCGCCGGTGCCAGGGGAAGAACGACGGCGACATGTGCCCGACGCGCAGTTTGCGGTCGCGGTCCGGGACGAAGTACTTGTCGTGGGTGCGCACGAACGCGTCGTAGGTGCCGTTGCGCTTGAGCTCGAGGACCGCCGCCGTGAAGCGCTTCTTCTGGACGCCGGTCAGGTTCCTCTGGTTCTGCCGGACGTACACGCCCACTACTCCCCTCCGCCGTGGTGCGGTGCCGCGAACGCCAGTTGGTTGCTGCCCAGCTCGTCGACGGCGGCGCGGGCCAGCTCCAGCGGGGTGTCGTAGGACTGGAAGTGGTTGATCCCGCTGAGGTAGCTGCCGTCGGCCCGGCGCATGACGTGCAGGGCGCGTCCGTCGATCCGCACGACGGCGGCCGCCGCGTCGACGGCGATGTGGCGGCCCCGGTAGGTCTCCTCGGCGAGCCGCGGGAGCGGGGCCGGAGTGAGGGTCTGCCGGGGGCCGCGGGCGCGCAGTACGGGGGCCAGGGCCGCGGCCGTGGCGGCGGACACGGCCGCGGTGAAGGCCGTACGCAGGACGGCGCGGCGGGTGAGTGGTGCGGCGGCGGGTGCTGCGTACATACGGTCTCCCTCGCTCGGTGCCCGGTGCCTACGGGTCTAACGCCGCGTGGCGGGCGAGGTCACCGCGCGGTCCGCACCTGCTCGGTGGGCTCGGTGGGCTCGGAGGAGAGCGGGGCGGCCGGTGCGGGTACCGGAACCCGCACCACCCGCACCCGCCCCGCACCCGCACAGGCACAGGCACCCGCGGAGCCCTACGGCGCCGGGAGTTCCGCGAAGTCCGCCACCAGGCCGCGGTGGTGGCCGGCCGTGCCGAGGGCCAGGGAATCGGCCTTGGCCCGTTTGAGGTAGAGGTGGGCCGGATGTTCCCAGGTCATGCCGGTGCCGCCGTGGAGCTGGACGCACTCCTCGGCCGCGCGGACCGCGACGCCCGAGCAGTACGCCTGGGCCACGGCGATGGTGAGCGGCGCGTCGGGGGCGCCGGTCGCCAGGGCGTCGGCGGCCGCGCGGGCCGCCGCGCGGGCGGAGGCCACGTCGAGCCAGAGCCGGGCGAGGCGGTGCTTGAGGGCCTGGAAGGAGCCGAGGGGCCGGTTGAACTGGTGGCGGGTGCGCAGGTGGGCCACCGTCTGGGTCAGGCACCACTCGGCGAGCCCGAGCTGTTCGGAGGCCAGCAGCCCGGCCCCCGAGAGCAGTGCTCCGGCTACGGCCGCACGGGCGGTGGCCGGGTCGGCGAGCAGGGTTCCGGCGGCCCCCTCGAGGGTGACGGTGGCCAGGGGCCGCGTCAGGTCCAGGGCGACGAGCGGGGTCAGCCGCACGTCCGCGGCCGCAACGGCGTACAGCCCGGTGTCCGCGAGGACGAGCAGTACGTCGGCCGCCACCGCGTCCGCGACCGAGGTGACGGTGCCGCTCAGCACCCCTGCGCCGGTGTCCCGGACCGACGGCGGCAGCGGTGCGCCGGGGGCCAGGGTCAGCGGCAGGGCGGGGACGCACGTCCGCCGGCCCGCCGCCAGCTCCCGCAGGAGGTCCGTGGACCGCGCGCCGTCGCAGCCGAGCAGGATCTCCGTCGCCAGGACCGAGCTCGTGAGGTACGCGGCGGGCGCCGCGGCCCGGCCGAGCTCCTCCAGGACCACGGCCGCCTCGCGGTGGCTCGCGCCCTGGCCGCCCAGCTTCTCGGGCACGAGGAGTCCCGCCGTGCCGATGTCGGCGGCGAGGATCCGCCACACGTCGGGGTCGTGCGGGCGGCCGTCCTCGATCCGGGCCAGGATGCTCGCCGGATCGCAGCGGGCCGTCAGCAAGGACCGTACGGCCGTGCGCAGTTCCTCCTCGGTCTCGGAGTAGAGCAGGTCCAGGGGAGCGGCGCTCGGGAGGTTCATCGAGCCAGGTCCTTCCACGCGAGGTCCTTGTCGTCGCGCGGTTCGGCGGGCAGGCCGAGGACGCGTTCGGCGACGATGTTGAGGAGGATTTCGCTGGTGCCGCCCTCGATGCTGTTGCCCTTGGCGCGCAGGTAGCGGTAGCCGGCGTCGCGGCCGGTGAAGTCGACGATCTCGGGGCGGCGCATGGTCCAGTCCTCGTACAAGAGGCCCTCCTCGCCGCGGAGTTCCACTTCCAGGCCGCTGATCTCCTGGTTGAGGCGGGCGAAGGTGAGCTTCATTCCCGAGCCCTCGGGGCCGGGCTGGCCGACGGCGAGCTGCTGGCGCAGCCGCTCTCCGGTGAGCCGGGCGACCTCCGCCTCGACCCACAGTTCGAGCATCCGCTGGTGGAGGGCGTGGGTGCGCAGTTCGGGGCGCTCGCGCCAGACGGCGGCGACCGGCGCGATCATGCCGCCCTCGCGGGGGATCCGCATGCCTCCGATGGAGACGCGCTCGTTCATCAGGGTGGTGCGGGCGACGGCCCAGCCCTGGCCGACGGCCCCGAGGCGGTGGGCGTCGGGGATGCGGACGCCGGTGAGGAAGACCTCGTTGAACTCGGCCTCGCCGGTGATCTGGCGCAGCGGGCGCACCTCGACGCCGGGGGCGCGCATGTCGCACAGGAAGTACGTGACGCCCTGGTGCTTGGGCAGCGCGGGGTCGGTGCGGGCGATCAGGATGGCCCAGCGGGCGGTGTGGGCGCTGGAGGTCCACACCTTCTGGCCGTCCACCACCCAGTCGTCGCCGTCCCGTACCGCGCGGGTGCCGAGCGCGGCGAGGTCGGAGCCGGCGCCCGGCTCGCTGAAGAGCTGGCACCAGACCTCGTCGCCGACCCACAGGGGGCGCAGGAAGCGCTCCTTCTGTTCGTCGGTGCCGTACGCGAGGATCGTGGGCGCGGCCATGCCGAGCCCGATGCCGATCCGGCGCGGGTCGTTGTCGGGGGCACCGGCGGCCTCCAACTCCGTGTCCACGACGGCCTGGAGGGTGCGAGGCGCCCCGAGGCCGCCGAGGCCTTCGGGGTAGTGGACCCAGGCGAGTCCGGCGTCGAAGCGGGCGCGCAGGAAGTCTTCGCGGGCGGTGGTGGCGGGCGGATGCGCGGCGAGCAGTTCCCGTACGCGGACCAGCAGCCGGTCGGCGGTGACCGCGGCGGCGGGCGTCATCGGGAGCCCCCGTCCGCGGCCGTCGCGGCCGGGGCGGCTGCGCCCGGCGAGGGTACGACGACCAGCCGGCCGGTGGTGGTCCCGTCGGCGAGGCGCTGTACGGCGTCGGCGGCGTCCGCGAGCGCGACGCGTTCGCTGACCAGGGGGGCGATGGCGCCTTCGGCGGCGAGCCGGGTGAGCTCGGCGTGGCAGGCGGCGACGGAGGCCGGTTCCTTGGTGGCGTAGAGGCCCCAGTGGAGGCCGAGAACGGCGTAGTTCTTCACGAGGGCGTGGTTGAGCGCGGGCGCCGGGATGGTGCCGCTCGCGAATCCGACGACGACGATGCGGCCCTCGAAGGCCACGCACTTGGCCGAGGCGGTGTAGGCGTCGCCGCCGACCGGGTCGTAGACGACGTCGGCGCCGCGTCCGGCGGTGAACTCCTTGACCTGGGTCACGAGGTGCTCGAGGCCCCCCTCGGTGCGGTCGATGACGAGGTCGCAGCCGAGCTCCTCGGCGGTGCGTACCTTGGCCTTGCCGCCGACGACCCCGATGACGGCGGCCCCGGCGGCCTTGCCGAGCTGGACGGCGGCGCTGCCGACCCCGCCGGCGGCGGCGTGCACGAGGAGGGTCTCGCCGGCCTGGATCCGGGCCCGGCGGTGCAGGCCGAACCAGCCCGTCTGGTAGCCGATGTGCAGGGCCGCGGCCTCGGCGTCGTCGAGGCTCTCGGGGGCCGGGAGCAGGCCGCGCGCGGCGGCGGTGACGTACTCGGCGAACCCTCCGTGGGGCAGGCTCGGGGTGGCGATGACCCGGCGGCCGTCCTCGGTCTCGCCGCAGATCTCGACGCCGGGGGTGAAGGGCAGCGGCGGGCGGATCTGGTACTGGCCGCGCACGAGCAGCGCGTCGGGAAAGTTGACGTTGGCGGCGAGCACCTTGAGCTTCACCTCACCCTCGCCGGGCACCGGTTCGGGGACCTCCTCGAGGCGCATGGCCTCGCGGGGCTCGCCGGGGGTGTGTACTCGCCATGCCTGCATCCGGGGCCTCCAGCCGCCGACGGGAATCACGCCTCGCGCGCATACTAAGCGGTCGCTTGCGTCTCTGGGAACCAGCGGGAGCCCACGGAACGGGACGGTCCGCAACGACACGCCCCGTTCCGGTCGCGTCCCGCCCCCTTTCGGGCAACATATGACACGCGCACGTCACGAACCGTCGTGGCGGGCGACGGGGACCCCGCCTTTCGGCTGGGGCGTTTCGCACATCCTGGGGGAAGCACCACATGACCAGAAGCATGTCCGCGGCCGGAGCCGCCCTCGTCCTGGCGGGCCTCGTCACGACCGCGGGACCGGCCGCGGCCGCGCCCGCCACGGCCTCGACCGCCGCCCCCGCGCCCGCCGCGTGCGCGCCGGACGTCATCCGCCTGCCGGCCCTGCCCTCCGGCCCCTGGACCTCCGGGGCCGTGAACGACCTCGGGGCGGACGGCCTCGCCGTCGGCGACAGCCTCGGCCTTCCCGCGTACTGGACCGCCGACCACGCGGTCCACGCCGTCCCGCTCCCGGCCGGCTTCCAGAACGGCAAGGTCAGCGCCGTCAACGCCAAGGGCCTCATGGTCGGCAGCGTCGAGCGCTCCTCCGACCACGCCCGGGCCGCCTTCACCTACCGCGCGGGAGACGCGGCGGTCCGGCTGCTGACCGGCGCCACCCCCGCGGGCGCCTCCGCCGCGGACGTCAACGACGCGGGCCACGTCGTCGGCATGGACTCCGGGACGGCGAAGGAGTGGGTGGACGGAGCCGTCGTCCGCGAACTTCCGGTGCCCGCGGACGCGCACCCCAGCACCCAGATCGTCTCGCTGGACGGCATCAACAAGCGCGGAGACGTCCTCGGAACCGCTCATACGGAGTACGTGGACCTGGAGAACGACGCGGTCGTCAGCAAGACCTTCCCGGTGGTCTGGCCGGCCGGCGGCGGCTACCCGCCGTACAGCCTCCCCGTCTGGACCGACACCTACTGGACGACGGGCACCCGGGCGAGCGGCATCGACGACAAGGGCCGCGTCGTCGGTTTCGAGGAGGAGAACTACCGGGAGCTGCGGCGCCGGACCCCGGCCGTCTGGAAGAAGCCGTACGACGCGCTGCCCACCAGCCCGGGGCCGGTCCCCGGCTACGAGCAGCTGACCTTCGACGCCATCAGCCCGACCACGAACGTGACGGTCGGCTCCGCCGTCACCTTCGTCGAGGGTTACGCCCGCTACGTCCAGGCCGCCTACTGGCCGGGCACGGGCGCCCCGCTCGTCCTCCCGAACCCGGCGGGCGCGAGCACCGACGTCAACACCGAGGCCCGTACCGCCTCGGACGACGACCGGGTGGGCGGCGCCTTCCGCGATCTGACCACCGGGGTGGACAGCGCGGTGATCTGGACGTGCGCGAGCAAGCAGGCCTACGCACCGGTGGGGCAGGCGAGGTAGCGCAGTCAACTGCCCCCGGCACGGGCATGGTGATCTCGGCGTCCGCACGCTATCGATGGGGCGCATGGAGAACCCCACGCGCGGCCTGCCCGCGCCCCCGCCGCTCGGTTCGGCCGCCCTGCCGCCCGGTACGTACGCGGGGCGGGTGGTGCTCGTGACGGGGGCGGCACCGGTCTGGGCAAGGCGATCGCCGCCGAGTTCGCGCGGCTCGGGGCGGACCTGGTGATCGCCGGCCGCCGGATCGAGCCGCTCGAGGCGGCCCAGGAGGAGTTGGCGGCCACACCGGGCGCGGGCCGGGTGACGGCCGCGGTCTGCGACATCCGGGACCCGGAGCGGGTGGCCGGGGCGTTCGACGCCGCCGGGGCGGCCTCCGGCCGGCTGCCGGACGTGCTGGTCAACAACGCGGCCGCCAACTTTCCCTGTCCGGCGGAGGACTTGTCCCCCAACGCCTGGCGCGCGGTGGTCGACATCACCCTCACCGGCACCTGGTTCATGACCCGCGAGTTCGGCCGCCGCCACCTCGGAGCGGGCAGCACCGGGTCGATCGTGAACATCGGCGCCTCGTACGCCTGGACGGGAGGCCCGGGCTTCGCCCACAGCGCTGCCGCCAAGGCCGGGGTGAAGAACCTGGTGGAGACCCTCGCCGTCGAATGGGGCCCGTACGGCATCCAGATCAACGGACTGGTGCCGGGGCTGTTCCCGCACGAGGACATGACCGAGGACATCCGGGGCGGTCTGGAACGGGCCGCCCCGGACGCCAAGGACGGCCGGCAGCCCGCGCTGCGGGTCGGCGCACCGCGCGAACTCGGCTGGGCCGCCACCTTCCTCGCCTCGCCCTACGCCCGTTTCATCACCGGCCACACCCTGGTGGTGGACGGCGCGAACTGGCAGCGCCGCTCCCTCGTCAACCCCGACGTGGTGACGGTGCGCGACCAGTTGGGCCGCGCCCCGTTCACCCGGTGAAGCGGTTACGGTTCCTGTCGAGCCCCCTGGAGGTGTCGCGGTGATGACGTCGGTGAGTACGGGCCGCCCGTCCTTGACGGAGCGGCGCAGGGAGGCCACGCGCTACGAGATCGCGGAGGCCGCGGCCGCGCTGTTCTCCGAGCAGGGGTACGAGACCACGACCGTCGAGGACATCGCGCGGGCGGCCGGCATCTCCCTGCGGACCTTCTACCGGTACTGCCCGGCCAAGGAGGACGCGCTGACGCCGGTCCTGACGGCCGGGGTCGCCACGCTGGTGGAGGAGATGGCCCTGCGCCCCGCGGCGGAAGCGCTCACGGAGGCCGCCCAGGCCGCCTTCACCATCGCGACGGCGGGCGCGCGCTACGAGGGGCCGGGCCAGACGGTCCGGCTGATCCAGGTGATGAGCGGGGTCCCGGCGATCCGCCTGCGCTGGCTCGCGGCCGCCCGCGCGATGCAGGACCGCCTGGTCCCGGTCCTCGCCACCCGCACGGGCCGCCCCGAATCCGCCCTGGAGACCCGCCTCCTGGCGGCCCTCCTCATCGACGCGGTCACGGTCGCACTCGAACACTGGGCCGCCGAGGGCGGACGGGAACCCCTCCCCTCGGTCTCGGCCCGCGCCCTGTCCCTGCTGCGCCTGGAGGAGTAGCGGGGCCGGCTGTCAGTGGCCCGGGGCACTATGGCCCCATGTCTCTCGCCGATCTGACCTTCGCACAATGGCGCTCGTGCGACCCGCAGACCGTCCGCCGGACCGTCCGGGAAGCCGCGGACCGGGTGGGCGGCCGGGTGGGCCGCGTCGAGGTGGTCGAACACCTCGGCGGCCCCCTGCACGGTGCGATCGTCGAACGGGAGGGGCGGGAGTTCGCCCTCGTACCCGGCGGGACGCTCCGGCTCGGGTTCGATCCGCAGGCCTGGGAGCCGACGCCGGACCAGGCCGCCGACTACGCGGAGAGCCTGGCCGAGGGCTACGGCCTCGGACTCGGCCTCAAGGAGTACCTCGCGGCCACGCTGAGTCCGCCCCGGACCGTCACGCTGGAGACGGTGCTGATGGCCGTGGAGAACGAGACCCTCGACGAGCTCCCCGCCGGCATACCGGCCGTGCTCGCGGCGCGCGGGCTGCGGATGCCTTCGGCGGACGAGTGGGAGCACGCCTGCGGGGCCGGGGCGCGCACCCTCTTCCGATGGGGCGACGACTGCCCCCTGGAGGAGCCCTCCTGGGGCGGAACGGACGGCCCCCGGTCGCAGCCCAACGCCTTCGGGCTGCGCATCGCCTACGACGCGTACGCCGCGGAGCTCAGCGCGGACCCGGGCGCCGTGCACGGCGGGGACGGCGGCGAGGCCGTGTGCGGTGGTTACGGGAGCCTGCTGGGCTGGCTGCCGCTGGCCACCGCGAACCGCAACCCCTCGATGGCCGAGTTCGCGTACGGGCCCGACGGCGAGGACGTCGTCGAGGCGTTCTCCACCCGGCCGGTGCTCAGCCTCCGGTGAACCGCGGGGGGCGGCGGGCCGCCTGCGCGGTGTAGCCCTCGCGGGAGTCCTCCGAGGTGAGGGTGAGGGCCGCCGTCATCGCCACCCGGTCGAGGGCCGCGGGCAGGGCCGCGTCGGCGTAGGCGTCGACGGCCCGCTTGATGCCCTGGACGGCGAGCGGGGCGTTGGCCGCGATCTCCACCGCGAGGGCGCGGGCCACCGGCTCCAATTGGTCCGGCGAGACCACCTCTTGGACCAGGTGCAGCCGCAACGCGGTCTGCGCGTCGATGCGGCGGCCCGTCAGTGCGAGGAACTTGGCCCAGCCGGCGCCCGCCTCGCGGGCGATGCGCAGGTCGCCGCCCGCGTCCACCGCCACGCCCAGCCGGGCTTCGGGCAGGGCGAAGACGGCGTCCTCGGCCGCCACCCGGACGTCGGCCATCAGCGCCAGCTCGAAGCCGAAGCCCAGGCAGTAGCCCTGCACGGCGGCGACCACCGGCTGCGGCAGCCGGGCCAGGACCGCGAAACGTTCGTGGACCCAGCGGATGCCCTCGTAGTAGTCGCGGTTCCGCGCGGCGGCCGTGGCGCCGGTGATCGCACCGCCCGGGGCGGTCACGTCGATGCCCGCGCAGAAGGCCCGGCCCTCGGCCCGCAGCAGGACCACCCGTACCGCCGGGTCGAAGCGGATCCGGTCCGCCAGCAGGCCCAGCTGGCGCGTGGACTCCCAGCTCCAGCCGTTGAGCTTGTCCGGCCGGCAGAGGGTGAGTTCCGCGATCCCGTCCGCGACGTCGAGACGGATCCGTTCCTCACCCTCCGCGATCTCCGTGCTGATGGTGTCGATCACGCGGACACCTTAGGGCGCGCCCCTCAACGCGGGAAGACCTCGAACGCCACCGCCGGGCGGCCGCCGAACCGGGCCGCCGCCTGCTGGGCGTTGCCCGTCAGGAAGGTGCGTGCGTACGTCTGCGGATCCTCGTCCGTCAGGACCTCGATGTACGCCTTGTGCTCCATCAGCGACTTCACCGAACGCTCCAGTCCGGGACCGGCGTCGGCCGCGTGCGTGGGGGTCGTGGTGCCCGCCACCGCGACCCAGCGCACGCCGTTCCACGGCTCGAGGCCCTGCTCCGTCAGGAGTTCGGGGAAGATCCAGCGGTTTCCCGCGTCACCGGCCGCGTCCAGGGTGGCCCGGCCGACCGCCTTGTGGTCGGGGGTGTTCCACCAGCCGCCGCCCTCCGCCCCGCCCCAGGTGTCGCGGTGGTTCATGGTGATGACCAGTTCGGGCCGGTGCCTGCGGATGGCCGCCGCGATGTCCCGGCGCAGGTCGAGGCCGTACTCGATCACGCCGTCGTGGTGATCGAGGAACTCGACGGTGCGCACCCCGACCACGGCGGCGCTCGCGCGCTGCTCCGCCTCGCGCAGCGGGGCGCACTCGGCGGGGTCGATGGTGTCGATGCCGGCCTCCCCGCGCGTGGCGAGCACGTAGACGACCTCGCGGCCGCCGTCCGTCCAGTCCGCGACGGCCGCCGCGCAGCCGTATTCCAGGTCGTCGGGGTGGGCCACGACCGCGAGGGCGCGCTGCCAGTCGGTGGGCATGGGTTCCAAGGGCGCGGGCCCGGGGCCGTCCTGTCGTTGTGTCATACGGCGCACACTATGCAGAGGGCCGGAAGAACGCGCGTCGTGACCCTGCTCGACACCTCCGGGACCTTCTCCGAGCCCGCCCGCGGCCCCGGTCAGCCGGTCCGCGCGCCGGTCAGAGTTCGTCCCGTACGAGCGCCAGCAGCCGGTCCAGGACGCGCGGGCCGCCGGAGCGCACGCCGTCGTGCTCGAACTCGTCGGTCACCCACGTCCGCAGTCCGCGGACGGCCCGGGCCGTCGCCAGGGACTGCGCGGTGTCCACGTACAGGTCGTCGTGGTAGACGGCCGCGGCCACCGGCACCTCGTTGGCGGCGAGCCGGGCGGGATCGTACAGGGGCGTCCAGCCGGTACGGGCGGCCAGCAGCTCGGCGGTCTCCCGCAGCGGTGCGAGCGCGGGATCGGCGTCGAAGTGCCAGGGGTGGACGGTCTCGCCCGTGAAGTACAGCGGCCCGTCGCCCCGGAGGGTGGCGGCGGCGTCGAAGCGCGGGTGGCCCGCGCGGACCTCCTCGGCGGCCCAGCCGGTGGGCGCGAGCGGGTCCTGGGCGTAGATCATCTCGTGGACCAGCGCGTAGAGGGGGTGCCCGGCGAAGGAGAGCTGCGCGTGCACGTTCTCCAGGAAGCCGTCGGAGAGCGCCGGACCGGCGGGGGTGGGGACGAAGGCGTTCTCCAGCAGGTAGTGGAGCTGGTGGCTGCCGTCCGCGACGCCGAGGAGGATGCCGAGGGACTGGAAGGCCTCGACCGTGAGCCGGTAGCCGCCGGGGAGTACGGCCGGGTGCCCGGCGAGGTGGGCCGCGACGGCGCGGGCGCGCTCCACGTCCATGGGGTAGCGCGCGTAGTGCGCCCGGTTCTTGCGCTCCATGCGGGGGTACGCGGCCTCGTACACCTCGGCGGCGGTCGCCTCGAGCGGCGGCAGCCCGCCGGTGATCAGGGCCGCGGTGAGACCCTCGGGGGCGGCACAGAGGTAGTGGGTGGCACAGAAGCCGCCGAAGCTCTGGCCGAGGACCGTCCAGGGCGCGCCGCCGGTGAGGAGGGGGCGGACGGTCTCGGCGTCGCGCACGATGGAGTCGGCGCGGAAGTGGGCGAGGTAGTCGGCTTGCCGTGCGGGCGTGCCGCGCAGCGGCAGGGTCTGCCGGTTGACCGGCGTCGAGCGGCCGGTGCCGCGCTGGTCCAGGAGCAGGACCCGGTACTCCTCCAGGGCCCGCCCCAGCCAGGCCTGGCGACCGATGAACCGGCGGGCGCCGAAACCGGGACCGCCCTCCAGGTAGAGCAGCCACGGCAGGGGCCGCGGATCCTTGCCGGCGGCCACCACCTCGCGCGCGTACAGGTCGATCCGTTCGCCGTCCGGGCGGGCGTGGTCGAGCGCGACGGTGAAGTGGTGGTCGGTGAGTACGACACCGGGCTGGCGGTAGCTTCCGCCGGCGGTGGGCGCGGGGGTCACGGGGCTCCCTGGAATAGGCGCGGTGCGGTGGATGCGCGAGCGCCGTCCCGGAGCCCGTGGGGTGGCGGACGGGTGGGGCGGCGAGCCCGGCCGAGTGTACGTGAGGTGATCGAAAAGGCCGGGCTTGCCCCGGTGGCGTCCACCGGGGCAAGCCCCTCACTCGGCCCGACTGCCCTGTCCGCGCCGTGGATCGGCCCGGTCGGCCGTCAGAACTCGACCACCGAGCGGAGCACCTCGCCCCGCTCCATCCGTTCGAAGGCCGCCTCCACGTCGTCCAGCGCGATCCGCTCGGAGACGAAGGCGTCGAGGTCGAGCCGTCCCTGCAGGTAGAGGTCGACGAGCAGCGGGAAGTCCCGCTCGGGCAGGCAGTCCCCGTACCAGGAGGACTTCAGGGCGCCGCCGCGCCCGAAGACGTCGAGCAGCGGGAGTTCGAGCCGCATCTCCGGCGTGGGAACTCCGACCAGGACCACCGTCCCGGCCAGGTCGCGCGCGTAGAAGGCCTGCCGGTAGGTCTCGGGGCGGCCGACGGCCTCGATGACCACGTCGGCCCCGTGGCCGCCGGTCAGCTCCTGGACGGCCTTGACGACGTCCTGCGTACCGCCGTTGACGGTGTGCGTGGCGCCGAGGCCGCGTGCCCATTCCAGCTTCCGGTCGTCGAGGTCCACGGCGATGATCCGCGAGGCTCCGGCGAGCCGGGCCCCGGCCACGGCGGCGTTGCCCACTCCCCCGCAGCCGATGACGGCGACGGAGTCGCCGCGCCCGACGTTGCCGGTGTTCAGGGCCGCGCCGAGGCCCGCCATCACCCCGCAGCCCAGCAGTCCGGCGGCCGCGGGAGAGGCCGCCGGGTCCACCTTGGTGCACTGGCCGGCGGCGACCAGGGTCTTCTCGGCGAAGGCGCCGATGCCGAGCGCCGGGGAGAGCGGGGTGCCGTCCTCCAGGGTCATGGGCTGGGTGGCGTTGTGCGTGGCGAAGCAGTACCAGGGACGGCCGCGCTTGCAGGCCCGGCAGGTCCCGCACACCGCACGCCAGTTGAGGACGACGAAGTCGCCCGGCGCCACGGACGTGACGTCCGCGCCGACCGATTCGACGATCCCGGCTGCCTCGTGACCGAGCAGGAAGGGGAACTCGTCGTTGATGCCGCCCTCGCGGTAGTGCAGGTCCGTGTGGCAGACACCGCAGGCCTGGACCCGCACGAGGGCCTCGCCCGGCCCCGGATCGGGAACGAGGATCGTCGTCGTCTCCACCGGAGCGCCCTTGCTCCGGGCGATGACCCCTCGTACGCGATGCGTCACGTGCTACCCCGATCTGATCACGGTTCCGTCTGATGCGCCGGAGCCCCCGAGGGGGAATTCCACCGGCCCCGTCAACGTACACGCGCGCTCCCGTGGAGGGGAGTTGCCTCACGCCCCGGCGCGCGGGGAGGTGGCCAGTTCCGGCGGTACCGCCGCCCGCAGGGCCGCGCCGAAGGCGGCCACGGCGGGGTGGGCACCGGCCCCGCAGCGGAAGGCCAGTTTGGTGCGCCGCTCCATCAGGAGCCGCGTGAGGGAGACGGCGGGGTCCACGTGCCCGGCGATCCCGAGCTGCGGGACGACGGCCACGCCCTGGCCGGCCGCGACCAGCGCGAGGACGGTGGCGAACTCGTCGACCTGGTGGCGGATCCTCGGCGTGAATCCGGCGGCCCGGCAGGCCCGTACGGTCATCGCACGGCAGAGGGTGCCGGGCGTGGCGGTGATCCACGGCTCGTCGGCGTGGGTACGGAGCCTCGCGCCCTGCTCGGCTCCGGCGGGTGCGGCGGGTGCGGCGGGTGCGGCACGGTCCGCCGCGGGCGGCTGCGGCTGCGGCTGCGGGGCCGGGGCCGGGTCGGACGGGCCGGGCGGGACCGCCGGGCCGCCCCCGTCGGCGGTCTCGGCGAGGCCGACCCGAGCGGCCCGGTCCGCCGGTACCGCCAGGTACATCGCCTCCCGGTACAGCGGCTCCGTCGCCAGCCCCGGCTCCTGCCTCGCGGGGACGAAGTCGTACTCGTGGATCAGGGCCACGTCCAGGTCCCCCGCCCGCAGCGCGTGCGCGACGGCCGCGGGGTCGGTCTCGGACACCATCGGCTCCAGCCCCGGGTGACGGCGGGCCAGCGTGGTCAGGGCCGCCGGGACGATGGCCCGGGTGGCGGTGGGGAAGGACCCGATCCGCAGGGCCCCGGCCAGGCCGCTGCGCGCTTCGGCGAGGTCCGCGTCGGCCTGTTCCAGGAGTTCCAGCACGGCCTCGGCGTGCACGACCAGGTTCTGCCCGGCCGGGGTGAGCCGCACCCGGCGTCCGGTGCGCTCCAGCAGCGGCAGGCCGGCCTCGCGTTCGAGGACGCCGAGCTGCTGGGACACGGCCGAAGGACTGAAGGACAGCGCTTCGGCCACCGCGGCGATGGTCCCCCGCCGGGCCAGTTCGCGCAGCAGGCGCAGGCGTCGTACATCGAGCATCGGATCAGCTTACGGTTTGCGTAAGGAACGCGAACTGGATTCGACGCTCGGAGCGCGCGAGCCTCGACCCATGACACCCCACAGCACGCCGCAGGGCCCGCACGGGATCCACGTACCGCTCGTCACCCCCTTCACCCCGGCCGGAGAGGTCGCCGCGGAGGCCCTGGAGGCACTCGCCCACGAAGTCCTCGACGCGGGCGCCGCCGGCATCGTCGCCCTCGGCACCACCGCGGAGACGGCCGCCCTCGACGAGGCCGAGCGCGACCTCGTCACCGACGTCTGCGCGCGGGTCTGCCGCGAGCGGGGCGCGCTGCTGAGCGTGGGCGCCGGGGCGAGCGGTACCCGGGCCGCCGAGGAATCGCTCGCGCAGCTCAAGCGGTGGCCCGAGGCGACGGCGGCGCTGGTGACCGTGCCGCCGTTCCTGCGGCCCTCGGCCGCGGGGGTGCTCGCGCACTTCACGCGGCTGGCGGAGGTGAGCCCATTGCCGCTGATCGTCTATCACATCCCTTACCGCACCGGGCAGTCGCTCGACGCGGCGACGCTGCGGGCGATCGGGGCGCTGCCCGGCGTGGCGGGGGTCAAGTACGCGGTCGGCGCCGTGGACCAGGAGGCGGTGGCACTGCTCGGCGACCTGCCGGACGGCTTCGCGGTGCTGGCGGGCGACGACGCGTACCTCTCCCCCCTGCTCGCCCTGGGCGCGGCGGGCGGGATCCTCGCCTCGGCCCATCTGGCGACGGCCCGCTTCGTCGAGCTCGCGGAGGCTTGGCGGGCGGGCGACGCCCAGCGGGCGCGCCCGCTGGGCCACGCGCTGGCCCGCCTCTCCGCGGCGGCCTTCGCGGAGCCCAACCCTGCCGTCGTCAAGGGGGTGTTGTACGCCCAGGGCCGGATCCCGACCCCGGACGTCCGCCTCCCCCTGCTGCCGGCGAGCGAGGAATCGGTGGCGGCGGTGCAGCGGGAAGTGGCGCGGGTCCAGGGGTGATCCAGGCCGGCGTGGGCATGGGTGTCGTCGGCATCGTCGCCGGCGCCCTGAGGGACCACCCTCCCGGACAACACACCCGCTGCCACCGCGTCTCCGACTCAGGTCACTAGCACAACCTCGGTCATTCGGGGCCGGGTTGCGGATGCTCCCGGCGGCGGCCCGGGAGCTGTGCCCAGAATGCGGCATGAGCAGCGAGGTACCCCCCGGGAGCGAGCACCTCTACCTGAACGTCGTGCACGCGGAGCACCCGGTGGCCGCGGCTCAGGAGGCCGACGCGGCCGACGCGGCACGGCGGTACGACCACTACATCGTCCGGGGGCCGCTGTTCGGGATCGCCTGCCAGGGGCCGGGCGACGGGCACCGGTGGCGGGTCCTGAGGCCGGTCGTCGAAGGGTTCCCGCAGGACGCCCGCGACAGCCTGAACTCCTTCCTGTGGTTCCGGGCCAAGGACGGCACCGACGACCGGGCGGTCCGCCGGGAGCTGCTGGCGGCCGTCACCCGGCTGGAGTCGGAGCCGGTCAACGAGGTCACGGCGGCCGGTACCCGCTACCGGGTGGTGCGGTGCGACGAGATCGTCTACGGCGGCAGCGAGGGGCCTGAGCCGCCCCGGCCCACCGATCCGGAGCCGGCCGGCCTCAGCTGGGACCCGGACGCCGAGGATCCCCGGCTCGACGCGGGCTTCGTGATCGACCACATCGCGGCGACCGGCGTCATGGAGGCCACCGAGCGGCTCGCGCTCATGGGCCTGCACTACCGCAGCCCCCGCTACCCGGCGGACGTACGGGCCGACTCGCGGCGGGCCCTGCACACGCACGCCGGGATCGTGCTGCTGCCGACCGCGTTCCGGGTGCTGGAGCGCACCGGCGTGGGCTGGGAGCCGGCGACGACGGCGCTCGCGAGCCCGCACGCCGCGCGCCGGGCCCTGTTCCGGCTGCTGACCTGGCGCTGGCAGGCCCGGTACGGGCGCACGGAGGGCCCGGAGCGGGCCGGGTACGGCCGGGTGGCGGAGGAATTCCGGGCGGCCGGCGACGCGGACTCCGTACGGCTCGACGACGGCCGGGAACTGCTCGTCGTACGGATGCGGCGGGTGGTCCGGGTCGGGCCCGACGGGCCCGAGACGGCCCGGCCCTCGGACGAGGAGGAGGGCGGATGCGGCCCCTCCAGGATGCACCCGCCGATGGACGAGGACGGCACGGTCACCCAGGAGACCTGATTGACCCGTGATGGGCGATTCGCCGTCAACGGGCGGCTCGCCCGAATCACGCCCACCGAAGGGCGACTTGCCCGTAATGGGACTCCCTCCGTCGGCCCGTGATGTGAGTCACGCCCGCCCCGTCGGCGCCATGCCCCCGGAAGGAACGATTCCCTTTTCCCGGCCGGAAAGTTGGGAATTCCCGAACTCCCTTTCAAGGTCATCCATCGGAGGGCCGGCGCAGAGTTGATCTCCCCGCCGAATTCCTGTCTTGTTCCGGCCCCGCGGATTCGCTTACGGTCGCCTCGTTCCCGGTGGTCAGCTGCTCGAACCGGCCGTCGCCAGGGATCTCCCGCACTTCCACGTGAGGAATTCCGCCATGCCCGCAAAGGGAAAGCACCGTCGGCCGAAGCACCACCCCGTCACGCGCAAGCTGGCCCTGGCCGGCACCGGGAGCGCGGCGCTGGCCCTTCCACTGATCAGCGCGACCACGGCCGGCGCGGCCGAGGTGCACGCCGCGCCCGTCGTGGTGAAAGCCGCCCCCGCCGTGGTGAAGGTCGCACCGGCCGTGGAAAAGGCCGCCCCCGCGGCGGTGAAAGTCCTTCCCATGACGTATTCCGTGGTCAGCGGCGACAGTCTGAGCAAGATCGCGGCGGAGCACTCCGTCGGCGGCGGCTGGCAGAAGCTCTACGAGGCCAACCGGAGCAGCGTCGGCGCCGACCCCTCGATCATCCGGCCCGGCCTGAAGCTGAGCCTCACCGCCGCCGCCCCGGCGGCCCAGACCGCTCCGGCCGCCCAGGCCGCCCAGGCCGCCCAGGCCGCCCAGCCCGCCGCGGTCAAAGCCTCGGCCGGCTACGCGGACAACCTCGACGGCTGGATCCGCGAGTCGCTCGACGTGATGGCGCAGCACGGAATTCCCGGCAGCTATGAAGGAATTCACCGCAACATCCTGCGTGAATCCTCGGGGAATCCGAGGGCCATCAACAACTGGGACTCCAACGCGGCGGCCGGCATACCCTCCAAGGGCCTGCTCCAGGTCATCGACCCGACCTTCCGCGCCTATCACGTGCCCGGAACGGCCATGGACTCCTACGACCCGGTCGCCAACATCACGGCCGCCTGCAACTACGCGGCCGCCCGCTACGGTTCGATCGACAACGTCAACGGCGCCTACTGACCCGGCCGGGAGCCCGGTTCAGCCCTCGGTGTACGTGCGGGACGGCGCTCCCGGGGCGTTGACGTCCAACGGGGCCCGGCGGCGCTGCGCCGCGTGGACGACGGCGCCGGGGCCGGACGCCCCGGTGGACGGTCAGGTGCGCCGCAGGGCGAGCACGGCGCCGGCCAACCCGGCCTCCACGACACCGGTCCGGCCCGCCGGCAGGCCCACCCGGCCGCGGACGGGCACGTGTTCGGCCCTAGAGCCAGCCCTGGCGGCGGGCCGCGCGGACGGCCTCCATGCGGTTGCGGGTGCCGGTCTTGCCGATGGCCGAGGACAGGTAGTTCCGCACGGTCGACTCGGACAGGTGGAACTTCGCCGCGATGTCGGCGACGGTGGCTCCGTCGACCGCCGCGTTCAGGACGTCCGCCTCGCGCGGGGTCAGCGGATTCGGGCCCGCGCTGAGGGCCGCGGCCGCGAGCGCGGGGTCGATCACGGTCTCCCCCGCGAGCACCCGCCGTACC
This sequence comes from Streptomyces sp. NPDC006544, assembly GCF_040611715.1. Classification (NCBI taxonomy): domain Bacteria; kingdom Bacillati; phylum Actinomycetota; class Actinomycetes; order Kitasatosporales; family Streptomycetaceae; genus Streptomyces; species Streptomyces sp. NPDC006544. The sequence goes on from NZ_JBEXOV010000009.1 coordinate 130,827, forward strand.
GCCACGGCCAGTTCCTCGACCGGGCCGTCCTTCACCAGGAACCCGGCCGCCCCCGCGTCCATGGCCCGGCGCAGATAGCCGGGCCGGCCGAAGGTGGTCAGGATCAGCACCCGGCAGCCGGGGCACCGGCGGCGCAGGTCCGCCGCCGCGTCGAGCCCGCTGCGGCCGGGGAGTTCGATGTCGAGCAGGGCCACGTCGGGCAGCGTCTCCAGGGCGGCGGGCACGATCTCGTCCCCGGCCGCGACCTGGGCCACGACCTCGATGTCCTCCTCCAGCCCGAGGAGCAGGGCCAGAGCGCCGCGCATCATGCCCTGGTCCTCGGCCAGCAGGAGCCTGATCATCGGCCCTCCCCTTCCGTCGGTACGGTGTCCTCGTCCACCGGGAGCTCGGCGGTGACCCGGAAGCCACGGCCGTCCGGGGCCGGCCCGCTGACGAGGGTGCCGCCGGCCGCGGCCAGTCGTTCTGCCAGCCCGGTCAGACCGCTGCCCGCCAGACTCCCGGCCGCGGAGCCGCCGGCGACCGTGGATCCACCGCCCGTCGGACCGCTGCCCGGTGGGGCCGAGCCTACGCCGCCGTGCCCGTCGTCCGTGATCACCAGCCGGACCCGCTCCGCGGAGCCGCGGACCTCGATCTCGCAGCCGGTCGCCCCACTGTGCCGGATCACGTTGGTGACGGACTCGCGCACCACCCAGCCCAGCAGCGCCGCCGCCTGCGGGGGCAGCGGCGTCCCGGACTGCCGTACGACGGGCCCGATCCCGGCGGCGGTCAGGGCGCCGCGGGCCCGGTCCAGCTCCCCGGCCAGGCTCGCCTCGCGGTAGCCGGTGACGGCCTCGCGGATCTCGACGAGGGCCTGGCGGCCGACGGACTCGATGTCGGCGACCTGGGCGAGCGCCGCGTCCATGTCCCGGGGCGCGAGCCTGCGGGCCGCCTCCGACTTGACGACGATCACCGACAGCGTGTGGCCGAGCAGATCGTGCAGGTCCCGCGAGAAGCGCAGCCGCTCCTGCTCCACGGCGGCCCGCGCCAGCTCCTGCCGGGTGTCGCGCAGTTCCCGCACCGTCTCCGACAGCGCGAGGATGGCCGCGGTGACCATCCCGGACAGGAAGGTCCCGTAGACGACCCCCGCGGCCCCCCACCCGTCGTGGTAAGCGGCGATCGCCCCGCCGAGGGCGCTGAGGCCGAGCACCGTCACGCCGAGCACGCGGCCCCGGAGCACGGCCCCGGTGGCCAGGCCCAGCAGGGGGAAGAAGGTCAGCCAGCTGCCGCCGTAGGCGAGGGCCAGCCCGCAGGTGACCAGACCCATCGCGACGAGGCTCCAACGGGTGCTCGCGGCCTCCCGCGCCTGCCGGTGGAACGCGCGGAACACCACGCTGATGTAGAGGGAGTTGAAGATCAGCAGGCCGACGATCCCGACGGCCGGGTTGGGGGTCTTGCCCTGGAGGATGTTGGAGAAGGCACCCATGCCCATCAGCAGCCAGGGCAGCAGGGTGAGACCGCCGTTCACGCCGACCCGGCCGCGCTCCCCTCCCCTGCCCCGGACCGGGGTGTCCTGGCCGGCCTTCCCCGCGCACCCCTTGCCCGCCCGCGCCCAGCCCGCGCTCCGTTTGCCGCCCGGGGCCAAGCCCTCATTCATGTCCGTGCTCCGTCCCGCGTCGTGTGCCGGTCCTTGTGTTCCGTGTGCCGGTCCTTGGGTTCCGCGTGCCGGTCCTTGTGCCGCGTCCATCTCCTACACCGTCCTCGCGGACCGACGGTACGAGAGGACCGCGTACGCGCCGAACACCAGGGCCCACCCACCGATCACGCCCGCCGCCGCGACACCGGGAGCCGCGCCCTCGGCCAGGGACTGCCCGATCTCGGCGAAGCCGTGGGTCGGGGTGAGGCCGGAGACGGTGCGCAGCCAGTGCGGGAACAGCTCGGCGGGGAACCAGAGGCCGCCGACGACGGACAGCACCAGGTTGCAGGCGACGTTGACGAGGCCGGTCGTCTGCGCGGACAGCCGGTAGCCGTTGCCCATGCCGAGCAGGGTGAAGGGGAGCGCCCCCAGCCAGAGCGCGAGGGTGACGGCCGCCCACTGCCAGGGCTCGAGCCGGACCCCGTTGACGAGCGCGCCCGCCGCCAGCACGGCGGCGATGGCGGGCAGGACCACGACCGAGCCGGTCAGCGCCCGCCCGGCCACCACCTGGCGCGGGGTCATCGGGGTGACCCGGAGTTGGCGCAGCCAGCCGGTGCCCTTGTCCTCGGCGACGCCCGTACCGGTGGAGAGGGCCGCGCCCAGGGCCCCGTACGCCGCCATGGCGACCATGGAGGCGGTCCGCCACGCGGGGTCGGCGACGCCGAGGTTGGTGAAGAGGAGGTACATCACCACCGGCATGCCCATGCCGAGGAAGACGAACCCGGGGTCGCGCAGCGCGCGGCGGACCTCGACGCGGACGTACGCGCCGACGATCATCGGACCGTCTCCATCGGGGTCCCGGAACCGGTCAGGGCGAGGAAGGCCTCGTCGAGGGAGGCGGCCGTGACCTCCAGGCCGCGGATCGCGTCGAGACGGGCGAGCGCGACGACGGTGGCGTCCGGATCGGTCGTGCGCAGCCGCGCTCGGTCCGCGCGCACCTCCACGGCGACCACTCCGGGCAGCCCGGCCAGTTCCCCGGTGGGCCGCCCGGCCAGGTCGAAGGAGACGAGGGAGCCGCCGGCGGCGCGCCGGAGCCCGGCGCCGGTGTCGTCGGCGACGATCCTGCCCCGGTCGATGACGAGGATGCGGTCGGCGTGGGCGTCGGCCTCGTCCAGGTAGTGCGTGGAGAACAGGACGGTGTTGCCGCGCCGGGCGTACACCCGCATGGACTCCCAGAAGGCCCGCCGGGCCTCCACGTCGAGAGCTGCGGTCGGCTCGTCGAGGACGATCAGCCCGGGGTTCCCGGCGAGGGCGACGGCGAAGCGGACGCGCTGGGCCTGACCGCCGGACAGCCGGTCGACGCGGCGGCCGGCGCAGTCCGTGAGCCCGGCCAGGCGCAGGGCTTCGGCGACGGGCAGGGGCGCCGGGTAGGTGCGGGCGACGAAGGCGACGAGCTCCCGCACGGTGAGCCGCGGCACGGCCCGCCCCTCCTGGAGCATCGCGCCGACCCGGCCGGAGCGCACCGCCCGCTCGGGGCTCTCGCCGAAGAGGCGCACGCTGCCCGCGTCCGGCTGGTCCAGCCCGAGCAGCAGGCTGATGGCGGTGGACTTCCCGGCGCCGTTGCGGCCGAGCAGGGCCACCGTCTCGCCGCGTCGGATGTCGAGGTCGAGGCCGGTCACGGCGCGGACGGAGCCGAAGGACTTGGCGGCGTGCCGGAAACTCACCGCCGGGGACGGCGCGGGCGTCGGCGCCTGCGCCTGCGTCCCGGCGTGCCCGTGCGCCTCGGTCCGCGCCTCGGTCCGCGCTTCGTTCTGTCCGTGGGCCTGCGCGTCCGCCTGTACCTCGGTCTGCGCCTGGAGCTGGGCCTGCGCCCGGGTCTGCGTCATGCACGTCACGCTACGGACGGGTCCGGCTCCCCCGGCAGATCCGCATGTACGGACTCCGGCCGTACATATGTCACCCCGCGGTACGGGGCCTGCGCGCCCTGGCCCGGACCAGGGTCCGCAGCGGCGCGACCAGGCCGTAGCCGACGTCCTTGCGCAAGGCTCCGACACCGGCCTTCTCCACCGCCGTGAGCTGGTGCTCCATGAGCTCCGTCATCGTCACGGCGACCGGCCGCAGGCCCGGTTCGGTGAGGTCGAGGATCCCGCCGGCGGCGGCGAGGGCGCTGCGGGCGCGCCCGCATTCGGCGGCCAGGAGTTCCCGTACGCCCGGGGTGTCACGGGCCTGTTCGAGGTCGGCCCGGGTCACGGAGTGCTCGGCCAGGCGGGTGCGCGGGATGCAGAGCCTGCCGTCCGCGAGGTCTCCGGCGAAGTCGGCCAGGAAGTCGACCCGCTGTGCGGCGTCCACGAACCGCCGCCAGCCGGCGGCCTGTTCGGCGTCGGGACCGCCGGGGTACTGGAGACCGGTGAAGACGAGTACGCCGGGCCAGGCGTAGGCGTCGAGGTAGGTCTGGAAGTCCTCTTCGGTGGCGAAGCCGTCGAAGAGTGCCTCCTCGGTGGCCGCGCCGTCGAGGAAGCGGAAGATCCATTCGGCGGGCAGGCCGCGGGAGGCGACGGCGTGGGCGTAGGCGCGCAGCAGCGGATCGGGGCCGTCCCCGGTCTCCAGGGCGCGGTGCACCTCGGCGCCCAGTTCCTTGAGGCCTGCGATCCGCTCGTCCGGGGTTCCGGTCTCGGCGACGTCGTCGACCCGGTTCATGAACGCGAGTCCGGCCGCCAGCCAGGGTACGAGCGGGGGCGCGGCCAGCAGGCGCAGGGCGAGGTAGGGCGCGGGTTCACGGCGCAGGACCCGGCGGGCCGCGTACGTGTAGTCGGCGCGGAGCCGGGTGTCCGAGATCCCGGCCGACGTGAGCGTGGTGCGCCAGGTGGTCATCAGCTCTTGTACACCTTCTTGATCTTGAAGTCGGTCCCCGCGAGGACGTAGCCGCCCTGACCGTACGGGTCGCTGAGGTACGGGCGGACCGCCGGGGCGCCGAGCCACGGGGAGACGTTGAGGTAGCGCGAGCTCGGGATGTCGACGCCGAGCTCCTTCTTCGACTGGTCCATCAGGGCGGGGAGGAGGTCCCAGTTCATCGCGGCCATGTCCATGAGCGGCTCGCCCTCCTTCACGGTGCCGGACGGACCGGTGCGCTTGGCCGCGCCGTTGCGGTATTGCCAGGAGTCGACGGTCTTGGCTCCGGGGGCGGTCGGGATCGAGGCGAGCACGTACTCGTCGTAGACCTTCATGTCGACGAAGGTGGTGGTGCCCGCCTGCTGCTTGAACGCTTCGACGGCGCCGCGGATGCCGGCCGGGTTGATCAGGCTGCCGGGCGCCGGGGCGGCGTCCTTCGCCGTGCTCGCCTTCGGGGTCGGGCTCGGGCCCGGGGTCGCCCCGGAGCTCCCCGGGGTCGGGGTGGCCGGCGCGGACGCCGCGCTCGACCGGTTCGCGTCGGCGCCGCTCCCGGACCCGGTGTCCTTGCCGGTGTCACCGCCGGGGAGCCACTTCACGAGGCCGATCACCCCGGCGACCAGGAGCACCGCGAGGGCCACGACGAGTGGCGCCGGGCGGCGGCCGCGCGGGCGGGCGGCCGGCTCGGGGACGGGCACGGTCGGGGCGTACGGGTTCCCCGTGCCCGGGACGAACGGCGGGGTCGGCCGGTCCGTCACCGCCGGCCCGAACTGGCCGAGGGCGACCGGGGGTACGGCCGGGGTGCCGCTCTCGAGAGCACTGCTCGCGCTGCGGAGCAGCGCTTCCAGCTCCTCGGCGTCGGGCCGCAGGGCCAGGTCCCGCACCAGCAGCCGTTCCAGTACGGGCCCCAGCGGGCCGGACCGTACGGGCGCCGGGACCGGCTCGTCGAGCACCGCGACCACGGTGGCCAGGCTGGTGGCCCGGCGCAGCGGGTGCACCCCCTCCGAGGCCACGTAGAGCAGCATGCCGAGCGACCACAGGTCGGAAGCGGGCAGACCCTCCGCGCCCCGCGCCCGCTCGGGCGCGATGTACTCCGGCGAGCCGATCAGCACACCGGTCGACGTCAGCGCCGTCGCGCCGTGCAGCGCGGCGATGCCGAAGTCCGTGAGCACGGCGGAGCCGTCGGAACGCAGCAGCACGTTGGCCGGTTTCACGTCCCGGTGCAGCACCCCCTCGGCGTGCGCGGCCCGCAGCGCGGAGAGGACGTCGCGCCCGAGCCGCAGCACGTCGGCCACGGGCATCGGGCCGTCGGCCAGCCGGTCGTGCAGGGAGCCGCCCCTGACCAGCTCCATCACGATCCACGGATGGCCGTCGACCCCCTCGGGGGGCTCCACGATGTGGTGGATGGTGACCACGTTGGGGTGGGCGAGACGGGCGAGCGCGCGGGCCTCGCGGACGGCCCGCTCGCGCAGTTGGACGGCCAGACCGGGCTGTGCGGCGGCGGTCGCCGGATCCGGCGGCCGCACCTCCTTGAGCGCGACGTCGCGGTGCAGGGCGATGTCGCGGGCGCGCCACACCGTGCCCATTCCGCCACTGCCCAGGGGCTCCGCGAGCTCGAAGCGCCCGTCGATCAACTGTCTGCCGGCCTCACTGCTGTCCATGGCCGGTCATCGTAGGGGCCGCCGCCGACGGCGGTGCGGCCGGTGCCGGTACGCGGCCCCGCGCGGGGTCCGGGAAGCCGCCGCAGGACTCCCCCGGTGCCGGTGGAACGGTCCGGGCGCCCGCCGTCCGTTGTCGGACGGCCGGCCGATCGGCGGCTCCGCGCCGGTCAGTTGCGGGAGTTTCCGAACAGCAGCCGGTAGGCGATGAGGAGGACCAGCGAGCCGCCGATGGCGGAGCCCCAGGTCGCGAGGTCGAAGAACTCGTCCTGGATCGGCCGGTCCAGGAACTTGGCGGAGAGCCAGCCGCCGACGAACGCGCCGGCGACGCCGATGAGGGTGGTGCCGATCAGACCGCCGGGGTCACGGCCGGGCAGCAGGACCTTGGCGATCCCGCCCGCGAGCAGTCCGAGGATGATCCAGCTGATGATGCCCATGCCCATTCACTCCGCTTCGGTGTGCGCGCGACGTGCGTGCGCGCGCCTCGTGTCCGTCGTCGTGCCGTCCTGTCCGGCCTCGACTCACCGAGGAGGACGCTCGAAGCGGTGAAACGGTTCTCCGGACCGCCGGGTCCGGGCCCACGGGCTACGTGCGCGGGCCCGGGGTCATACCGCCACCCTGGTTCTCGTCCCGGCCCGGTCCTGGACCCCCGCCGGGGCCACTGCTGGGGCCGCCGTCGCGGCCGCTGCCGCCGCTCCCGACGCGACCTCCTCCCCGGCCCTCGCCACAACCCCCGCCGCAGCGACGGCCGCGGCCGGGACGAAGGCCCCGGGGGCGGCCGTCCGGGACGGACCGGGCCCCGCCTGTGCCGGTGTCCGCGTGAGGAGCAGCACGCCCCGCGCCGCGGCGAGCGCGCCCGCCGCCGCCAGCAGGACCCCGAGGGCCCCGCCCTGGATGCGTTCGCCGAGGAGGACCATGCCGATCGCGGCGGCGGCCAGCGGGTTCGCGAGGTTGACCACAGCGAGGGGGGCGCCGAGGCCGCCGCGGTAGGCCCGCTGGGACAGCAGCATTCCGCCGACCGCGAAGACCACCACGAGGAGGGCCACCGAGACGACCCGGACGCTGAGCAGCGCCCCGCCGCGCCCGCCCGCCACGGCGACGGTCTGGGTCAGGGCGGAGGCCGCCGCGGAGGCCAGTCCCGACGCGGTCGCGTGGCGCAGACCCGAGCGGGTGTCCCTGCGTACGGTCAGCAGCACGATCACCGCGGCGGTCGCGCCGGAGACCGCGAGGGCCTCGGCCAGGGTGAGGGTGTCGTCGGGGGCCGGGCCGGAGGCGGGGAGGAGGAGCAGGCCGAGACCGGCGACGGTGGCCAGGGTGCCGCGCCATTCGGTGGTGGCGACACGGCGCCCGGCGCCGTGCGCGCCCAGCGGTACGGCGGCTACGAGCGTGAGCGCGCCGAGCGGCTGGACCAGGGTGAGCGGCCCGTACCGCAGGGCGGCGGCGTGCAGCAGCGCGGCGCCGGCGTTGAGACCGGCCGACCACCACCAGGCACCGTTGCCGAGCAGCGCGGTGGCGCTGCGGGCGGTGGCCCGGCGGGCGAGGCGTTCCTGGGCGACGGCCGCGGCAGCGTAGGTTGCGGCCGCCGCGAGGCAGAGCAGGACGGCTACGAGGGTGGCGTTCACCGGACCACTCCTACGGCGACCGGCTCGGGTTTCGCCGGGCGGGGACTCGGCATGCTCCGGAGGACGACGCGGGAGCGTGTGTCAGGGCGCGGGACCAGGAGCAGGGCGCCGCCGAGCAGCAGGGCCGCCACGACGGCGTCGAGCCAGTAGTGGTTGGCCGTGCCGACGACGACGAGAAGGGTCACCAGGGGGTGCAGCAGCCACAGGGCCCGCCACCGGGAGGAGGTGGCGGCGATCATGCCGAGCGCCAGCATCAGGGCCCAGCCGAAGTGCAGGGAGGGCATCGCCGCGAACTGGTTGGCCATCGTGTCGGCGGCGGGCGCAGCTCCGTAGACGGTCGGCCCGTAGACCTGGCCCGTGTCGGTCAGGTGCGCGGCCGCGAGCATCCGCGGGGGCGCGAGGGGGAAGGCCAGGTGGAGGACGAGGGCGGCGCCGGTGAGCAGGGCGAGGACGCGCCGGCTCCAGAGGTAGTGCGCGGGGCGGCGTACGTAGAGCCAGACGAGGAAGGCCACCGTGGCGGGGAAGTGCACGACCGCGTAATAGGTGTTCGCGGTGTGCACGAGGGCGTCCCCGTGCAGGAGCAGGCGCTGGATCACGCCCTCGCCGGGAAGGTGCAGGACGCGCTCGGCGTCCCAGACGCGGGTGGCGTTGCGGAGCGCCTCGTCCGTGCGGCCGGTGGCCAGCGTCCGGCCGCCCTTGTAGACGGCGAACAGGCCCGCGACGAGCAGCAACTCGCGTATGAGGCGGCGGCGCTGTCCCGCGCCGGCCTCGGCAGGTGTGGTGTGGGAGGTCATCCCCCGGTCTCGCTTCCTGTACGCGTGCACACATCGACACGCCAGTGTATCGATACATTAGCGTATCGATACGCGCGTGTACCGATACGCGACCGTTCTTGTACACTTGAGCCCAGACCGACCGCCGGGGATCAGGCCGCACACCGGCCGCCCGTCCGGTCGGGACCGTCCGAGCGCCACCGAGGAGAGCCGCCCCATGACGTCGCCGACGCCGGACACCGCATCGGCCCCCGCGCGCCGCTCCAAGATCACCCCGGAGCGGGAGCGGCAGTTCTACGACGCCGTCCTGGAGCTGCTGCGCGAGGACGGCTACGAGGCCCTGACCATGGAGGGCATCGCCGCGCGGGCCAGCTGCGGGAAGTCCACCCTGTACCGGCAGTGGAAGACCAAGCCGCAGCTCGTCGCCGCCGCCCTGCGGGCGGACCGGCGCGGCACGCTGGCGGCGGTGGACACGGGGACGCTGGCGGGCGACCTGCGCGAGGCGGCCCTGATCGCGGCGTGCACCTCGGGGCGCGACACCCGGCTCACGCAGGCCCTGGGGCACGCGGTGCTGAGCGACGAGGAGCTGAAGGCGGCACTGCGCGAGGCGCTGGTGGAACCGGAGCTCGCGGCCTTCGACACGATCGTGGAGCGGGCCGTGGCACGGGGCGAGATCGCCGCCGGGCACCCTGCCGTGGAGTTCCTGCCGGCGCAGCTGATGGGCGTGCTGCGGATCCGGCCGGTGCTGGACGGGCGGTACGCCGACGCCGAGTACCTCGTGCGGTTCGTCGACGCCTGCCTGCTGCCGGCCCCGGGTCCACGCCCAGGGCCGGCACCCGGAGATCGACGGGGTCGGCATCCTGCTGTACGGCAAGGACCGGCTGCTGAGCGAGCGGGAACGCCACGACCTGGGCTGGTTCCTCGCCTGCC